>CAYWOV010000373.1:0-4624 GCA_964459965.1 uncultured Planctomycetaceae bacterium
GCCGGCCTTGCGTTGCTCAACGTTGCCGGTCGCAAGGATCCCGGAGGAGGGGGGACCCGCCGCTCCCAACAGCCCGGATCGGCGCCGCAGGCAGGTCAGACGCCGACGGCACCGACGGTACTCACGAAGACGATTGCCATCGATTCGCTCATCAATGCGCTGGCGCTCAGTCGCAGCCCTGCTGCCGAAAAATCCCTCGAACAAATCATTGCTGGAGAAATTCCGTTTGGCAACCACGCGAAACAAGCGTCGCAGGCGGCCATGTTGACTCTCGCCGCGCGAGGCACCCCAGAGGGCGATGCGTACCTGCTCAGGATCTTCAGCGAGCCCGATGAGACGGTCCGTCCGGGCGATCTAGGCGCCTACTCGGCGACGGATCTGCGTGACGATACGGCTCACGTCCTCGCCAAGATTGGATCACCCACGCTGAGGCTCGCGCTGGCGAAACTCTACACGGAGTCGTCGACTCCGCCAGCCGTTCGGTCTGAAATCGAAAAAATCATCCGCGCGCCCACCACGGCAAATTTCGCGGCGCAGGTTGAAGTCTTCCGCAGCGCCGGAACGCCCGACGCGCTGAAGGCCAAATTGCAGCAGATCCTGATCGAAAAGAACACGACCGCCATGAAGTTGGCGCTAAAAATCGAGGCGGAGGCGACGTCGCAAAAGCCGGCGGACGGCTCTCCTTTCTCGCCCGCCGGCAATTCGTCCGGGAAGCCAAACCCAGCCGATCTCTTTGCAAACGCGACGAAGCTTTTGGGATCCGCCGGCTCGCTGCCGCCGGGAAAGCAGGGCGCCGCGACCGCGAACGGGGCCGCTTTGCAGAACAATATGACGCAAGCCTTGGCCGCATTCCGAAATGGGACGGCTGCGGCGGGCACAGTTCCAACTCGGCAAAAGGCGGGGGGGCCGCTGGCGACGCCCGCCATGATGCTGCTCGACATGCTGGGCCAAATGCAAAGCTTGCAGCCCATCGAGCCCGGTCTCGTCGCACACGACCTGTGGACTCCCGAGTTCGTGGAATCCCTCGCCAAAAAACTGGGCGAAAACAGTACCGACTCGGTCGCTGCGGTGAATGCGTTAGCGTCCGTGCCGACGAAATTGGCCCGCGAAAGCTTAAAAGACGTTTTGCACAAGGATCGCACCAAGGGGCCGCAAGAATTCGCCAAAATGGAGACCGTGACGACCGACACCCCGGCGGCAGGAGCATCGCACAGCCGTCTCGCGGGAAGGAACAAAAAGGACGACGATGGGGCTCTTGGCGGAAAGAACGCATCGCGGCCGCGCGGCTTCGGAATGCAAAACCGCGCCACGCCGCAGACCAAACAGGAGGTCGTCGAATTCGGGAAAGACTGGTATGACCCCGGTTCGCTCGTCGTGCTCAAAATGGTTGTTCCGTACGCCGAACGTCCGCCGGAAAAAGCCACGCATCGCCCGGCGTATAACTCGAATCAACGCATGTCGGCGGGAATGGAAAAGCGGATGCATGACAAGGCCGAAAAGCAAAAGGCGGTCGAGGCCAGTTACGAGTGGCGCGACGCGATCGAAAAGGCCATCCGTCAATGGGACGAGCGCCTGGCCGCCGTCGCCGAAGCGCCGGCGGATACGGCGGGCACCAGCGACAAACCCTCGGGCGACGACGAAAAAACGGAGTCGGGAGCAGCGAGCACCGACAAGGCCGGTTCTTCGACAATCAGCAAGATCACCAAGTCGAAAGTCGACCAGTCCAAGACGTCCGTGAAAAAGCCTGCCCCGTCCAAAACTGCACCAGTGCTGACGACACCGAATCCGTCGGTCGCGATGGCGTTTGCCTTGCATCCCGGTGGAACGATCGCCAAGGAATACCATTTGCGCTGGCCGCAGGATGCGGCGGCCACCTTCGGTTCTGCGGCGACGGCTCCGGAACCATTGACGGTGGACTATGTTCGCCTGCAGGGGACCGGCGAAGCGAGTAAAACCCTGTCGTACTACCAGAACGCAATCACGGCAATTAAGGGTTCGAAGCCCAAAATCGCGCGTCGACGTATCGAGAACGGCACGTGGTTCGACACGATCCAAAAGGACGAAACCAACCATCGGACGCGGTCCATCGATGTGATCGTCACGAAGGAACAGTCGGACGACGACACGAAAAAATCCAAGGAAGTCGAAATCACGGTCGAAGTGCTCTTGGTCGAAATCGAGACGCCCGGACCGGAAGCATCGCCTGGACACGGCAAGAAAGAGTCCCCGGAAACGACCAGCACGACGCCTCCCTGAGTCGCATGGCCAACGCACAGCGAGATCGCCAGCGAAAGCTCGAAGCGGCCTGCGGGTACCTCGAGCTGAACATGCCCGAGCATGCCCTGCGCGAGCTGGGCCGCATTGCTGATCCGGAAGCGGTCCCCTTCGACTTCAACCGCTTTCGCGGTGAAGCGCTTCGTGCCCTGAACCAATTCGAGGCTGCCATCTCCGCCTTCGATCGGGCCCTTGAAGAAAACCCCGACGAAATCAGCGTGCTGGTGGGCATCGCCTGGTGCTATAAGCGAACAGGCCGATTGCCGCGCGCGATCGCGGCGATGGAACAGGCCTACCAGGCGCATCCAAAAGAGTTGATTGTTTTGTACAACCTGGCGTGCTATTTTTCGCTCGCCGGGGAGAAGGCGCAGGCCCTTTCCTGGCTGGGCCGCGCGTTGCGAATGGAGTCGTCCCTGCGGAAGCAGAATATCGAGAGCGAAATCGCCTTCGGGTCGGCTTCGGGCCTCGGACAAGCGGAACCGTCCCTGCGAGAGCGGATTGCCGACGAGCCCGATTTCGATCCGCTGCGAAATGATCCCGACTTTCAATATTTGACGGGTTCCCCCACGTGAGCGAGCCTCTCGAAGAAAATGCCCCGCCGATCACCGAGCTGACCAAGGGCCAGCGCCGCGTCCTGGGGACGCTGTTGGAGAAGGCGTACACCACGCCCGAAGGCTATCCGCTCACGTTGAAGTCGCTCACGTCCGGCTGCAACCAGAAGAGCAATCGGCACCCGATGACCGACTACTCCGAGGACGACGTGCTGGAAATCATCGATCAGTTGCGCGAAATGGGACTGGTCGCCGTCGTCCATACGGAATCCGGACGCACGGAGCGCTATCGGCACTACATGCGCAAACGCTTCACGCTGACCGAGCCGCAGCTCGCTGTCTTGACGGAGCTGCTTTTACGCGGCCGGCAAAGCGTCGGCGACCTGCGCGCGCGGGCCAGCCGCATGGTGCCGATCGAAAGCCTCGACGATCTCCGCGAGGCGCTTCGCGGCCTGACGGCGCTGAAATATCTCCAAGCCAGCGGATCGCTGGATCGCCGCGGTGTCGAGGTCGATCACAATTTCTACGCCCCGGCCGAGAATAAACGCATCACCGCCTCCGATTCTGATGAACTCGAGAGCGACGCGCCCGAACCGCCCCGCGGATCTCCGCAATCCTCGGCATCCCGTCAACCAGTTTCTGCTCCGAGCGCTGCGACAGGCAGCGATTCGCGCGCCGTCACCACTGCGCTCAATGCCGTGCGGGCCGATCAAGGCGAGCTTCGCGGCCGCGTCGACTCATTGGAAGACGAAATCCGCCGCCTGAAAGGCATCGTCGAAGATCTGGTGCGCGACCTGCGAGGGTGAGCAGGAATCGCTGACGAATGAATAAGACAAGATAAGAGTCTTCGTCCGCTTCACCCTTCGCCCTTCAAGATGAGCCACGCGTCGAGATCGGATTTGCCGGAACGATCGACTCCGTAAATCACTTCGCTGTTTGGGAGCCAAATTCCTTCGCCGGGGTCCAGAGACAACCGCACCAGCGGATAGGTGGGAAATTCTGCCAGAAAAGCGTCGACTAAATCGCTCGTTTCCGTCGTGTCCGCCGCTTTGCGGCCTTGGTGATTGAGCATCTCAGTCATGTGGGACCGGCTCAGATTGAGAAAGAGCAGGGCGGTCCGTTCGTCGCCTAAATTGATCCGTGCGACGAGAGGAGAGCATCTGCCGTTTGCTTCCACGACTAACGCTTGGCGAAAGACTTGTGCGGCTGACGGCTCTTCGATCGAGTCCCGGTGCGGGGACGTCAGCGTCACTTCGAAGGCACACTGCCGTGGCAGGGGAACGTGCTTGAACTGGGCAAATTCTGCGACGGCCCGCGCGAAGGGCTCCATGCCGTCGAGACCAGACGGCAGCGTTTCAATCTGCCGCGCCGCCATCTCCCACCATTTGGCCCGCAAATGCTCGGGAATTGCGAAGAGGCAGATGTCCCGCCGCCAGGCGTCGTGAGGCGTCTCGCTCGTCACGAGGGCGTTCAACTGCGACTCGCTGGCCGGATGCCAGGCGAGGTTGTCGGTCCCGAGCGGCCCGCTTCGCGCCTCGCCGCTATTGATTTGAAGTCGCTGACTCCAAGAAAGCCCGCTGGTAAAACGGGGGGCCAGGCAAAAGCGATAACCGGGTTCCAACTGCATGCTTCACCTCAATTGGGTGAAGGCAGGACAACGGGAAGTCGGCTGGGAGCTGTGCCGTTTTCCAGCTTGGCCAGGACCACGTCGAGCACGGCCTGCTTGCTCAGGCGGCAGAACATCGTCTCCGTCGAGTCGAACGAGCCGTTCTCGAAATACTTGTTGACCGGAGCTCCGC
>CAYWOV010000374.1:0-4623 GCA_964459965.1 uncultured Planctomycetaceae bacterium
GCTGGTCGGACGAGCGTGTCATGGAATGGGATGGGAACTTTCGCTCCGACGGGGCACTCATGCTGGTCTGTTGTGAGCGCGACGTCGACGTTGAGGAATATCGCCAGGTGCTCGCCGAACATCTGCGGCTCCGCGGCATCGCCTCCTGAGCCGTTAGGAATCGCCTCCGGGATGCGGCGCGGCGAGTTCCTGGAGCGTAATGTCGGAAAACCAGACTTCCCCATCGACTGATCGTCGAGCAGGACCAGCCAATAACCCGGCTGGCGCTGCACAGTCAACGTGTGAGGCTCGCTCGCCGCACGCGAGAGCGGTTTTAAGTCAGAGAGCCGCACGAACGCGCTCGAACTGCTGGAGCGGCTGCCGATGCTGCCGCTCAATTTTTCGAGTCGGGCGACCAACCGTTCACCGTCGATGGTCAAGTCGTCGGCACCGAATTCGATTTCGGCTGCTGTCGCTCCGTGAAGCTGAATGACAACGGACAGGCTGAACTGCTTCAGCGGCGTCCGTTTGTTGCCGATCTGTTTGACGATTGAATGGTGGCTGCGGCCGCTCGTTCCGGAAAGGACTCGTCCCCCTTCCGAATTTCGTCGCACGGTCCATGCGCCCGATTGCGTTTGCCATCCGGTCAGGCTGATACCATCAAACAGACTCAAGCCTAACCCGGTTGGGACAAGCGTTGTGAGGGGTTTCGGACCGCGCACCGGCCAGAGCGACCAGGCACCGACCGCAATCGCAGAGGCCGCCACGACGCCGCCCCCGACGGTCATCAAAAACTTACGGCGGCTTTGCTGCCTCGGAGGAGTCGATCGCAAACTGACTGGACGTATCGCCGAGTGCTCAGGCGTCGGATCGGAGCGAATCAGCTGAGTTGTCGCAAATGCGGACGATCGGCGCGGCGGTGTCTCCCGAGTTCCCTCGGCCAATTTGAGCGAGTCAATCTGGGCAATCAGTTGATTGTAATTGGGGACGCGGCGGGCCGGATCGCGCTGGGTCATTTGACGGACGAGTTCCGCCGAGGCCGGCGAGACGTGGGGAAATTCCGTCCGCAGATCGAGTGATTCCGTCGACAGCTTGCGGGCGATGATTTGCGCCAACGACTTCGCGCGGAAGGGAGCCTCGCCAGAAATCATGTGGTAAGCCGTCGCGCCCAACGAATAGATATCGACGCGATGGTCGAACGATTCGCCTTCGAGTTGTTCGGGAGCGAGGTAATGCGGACTGCCGATGGCCGTGTTGGCCTGGGTCAAACGCGTCTTGACGTCCACTTCCTGCGTCAGAAAGGCCAAGCCGAAGTCGGTGATTTTTACCATTTTTAGTCCGCCGGGCAGCTCAAACCCGGCCGGCGGCTCAACGAGCAGGATATTTGCCGGCTTGATGTCGCGATGGATAATCCCGGCCGAGGCCGCATGCGAGAGACCGGCAGCCGCTTGCCGCAGCAGTTTCCAAGTGACTCCTTCATTTAGCGGGCCCTCCTTTTCGATCGTCCGTTGAACGTCGTCCCCCTCGACGAGCTCCATCACGAAAAAAAGCCGGCCGTGGTGTCGGCCGAAATCGTACGCCGCGACGATGTTCGGATGCCGAACCCGCGCGACGGCCAAAGCCTCTTGTTCAAAACGCGCCAGTGACGTCTGGTCGTGCATCTGGCTCACGAGAATCGTTTTCACCGCGACGATGCGATCGAGACTCTTCTGGCGAGCGCGAAAGACGACGCCCATCCCACCCTGGGCGATCAAGTCGAGGATTTGAAATCCGGGGACAATGTCGTCCGGAGACAAGAGCGTCTCGACGATATCGACCTGCACGGCGTCGAGGAGTCCATTGCGCAAGGCGAGCTGCGACGTCGGCACGTCGGCCCCGACCCGTTCCGTATCCAACTTGCGGGCGGCCTCATCGCCCAAAAGCGAGAGACGGCGCGCCATCGCCAGGAAAGCGTCTGAATCAGTTGAAGAACTTTGTTTCATCGTTCCCTGGCGTCGCGCAACGATTTCAGCCCGATTCCTGTTTCAGCGAATCCAATTGCTTGAGAATCGCCTTGATCGACGGCCTGTCGCCAAGCGAGCTGCCGACATAAGCAAAGCGCACGTGGCCCTGTTTGTCGAGAATGTACGTCGCTGGTTTTGCGAGATCCTTGCGGATGCCCAACGCATCAACGGCCTTCAGTCCAATATCGAGCACAACAGGGAAAGGCGTTTGGCTAACGGTCGGCGACGATAGATGGAACGTCGCACTCAGGAATTCGTCCAGCCGCTGCGACTGGTCAGGCTTGGCGATCGGATAAACGAGCAGAACGTCGGCGTCGCGATCAGCGATATTTCGGAAATTCGAAATCAATCCGGACGTATAGGCCGAGCAGTAAGGGCAAATCGACCCGTTGTAACCACGTACGAAGACCAGCACGAGGTGGTGCATACCAATCAAATCGCGAGGGCGGACCGTCTTACCCCTTTGATCGACGAACTCGAGGTTTAAGAGAGTGTCGCCGGGGGACGCGTTCGCGACGGTGTCGTCCTTGAAGCGGATCTCAGGCTCGGCGGCCGAATCGGATTGAGACTGACCGCCGGCACCGCAGCCGAAAGCGAACAGCGTGATCATTGCCGCGCCGAAGAAGGCGCCTCGCTCGGGCATCCTCGCATTCCTTGTTCGCGCCGCGCGGATCGCCCGTCTCCGCGGGCTTCATGCGACAAAAATGGGGTGACCTGTATCGTAGCGTTGTGCGAAAGCAAGCGGAATAACGTAACTCCGGGGAATGACCAAGCTGCCCAAATCGGGTTGTTTTAGGGAACTCCATAAGCTCTCAAGCTGCCAAGCTCCGCGATCTCCATCGCTTTCTCTACGCCGCGATGACCCGTTCGGTTGGGCAAGATGGAAATCTTGTAAGAGAAACTTTCTTTGAACCATTTCCAGGCGCGAGTCGATGAACCATTAGAAGCCATCTCGCAAGTGCGAACCGGACGCGGTGCGCCCCGCAAACCGGGATTTCCGTAGCCTTTTTTCCGACATCTTCTTACAGTTCCGCCCCAAGTCCGTGGCCCGTCGTCTCTTGCCGCGGTTTGCGGTTGAGTGGCTTCGCGAGGGATCGCAAACCCGATGAACCGATCACGATCTGTCTCAGAGACGTCGGTCGGCTTGTTTGCCTTCCTCGACGTCCTGATGTCCACGATGGGGTCGCTGATCCTCGTCTTGATGGTCGTGACGCCGAAGATCCGTCAGGAGGCCGTCGTCAAGGCGGCCGCCACAGCGCAGCACGCGACCGAGACGCGGCGCGCCGTGGAAGCTCGTGGCACGGTTGAAAAAGCCGTCCCGTCGTATGTTCCGCCGCCCGTTGTTGAACTGCCGCGGGAGACGGTCGATCTCAATGCCAAGCTCAAAGTTGAACTTGCCGAACTCTCACAGGAGACACGAGAACAGCAGCGGACCTCTGAAGCGAAGCACGAAGCGCTCAATACAGCGCAAGCCGCGCTGCAAAAGAATCAGGCGGAACTCGACGAACTTGAAAAACGACTCGAACAGATCTTGCGAGCCAAAGCCCGTTTGAACGAATCGGCCACAAAGGTTGCCAGCGAGGGGGTCGTGATCGAGAGCCAGCTGGCAAAAACGGCCGCGCGATTGCGCACGCTTCACGGGCAAATTGCGCACGCTTCGACCATGTACACCTTTGTCGCGTACGACGGAGTGACCGGAACGCTTCGGCGGCCGATTCTTATCGAATGCACCCGCGAGCATATCAAGTTTCTTCAGGAGAACGTCTCGCTGTCATCGACCGATGTCAGCGGCTATTCGCCTTCCTATAACCCGGTGCAAGCCGGTGCTCAGGCGCTCGTGGACTATTGGTCCGCGCACTCGGCGCCGAACGAACCTCGGCCCTATGTGTTGCTCGTCGTGCGACCAAGCGGGGCAATCGCCTACGGCACGGCCCGCCGGCTGTTGGAACGCATGAAAGATCCGTTCGGATACGAACTGCTTCCGGACGATCAGCAACTCGAGGTTCCGCCGGCTGTGCCCGAAGCGGCTGAAGTTTGCCGGCAAGCCGTTGAAAAGGCGATCGCTAATCGAGTCGACATTTTCAAAGAGGTCTTCGGGAACGGTCTCCAATCCGGTCGGAACGGGTTGATAGCCGGTTCTGGCACAGACCCGGCTGGACGTTCGCGGACAAAGACAGGCGTGCCGACGTCGCCCTTCGACGATCTCGGCGACGGTTTGTCGGGCGGCTCAAAGCACGGCGGTCCAAATACGGGCAACACTGCCGGCGACGGGCAATCCGGGCAGCCGGATGGTTCGAGCGCACAACCGGGTGGTTCGAGCGCACAGCCGGGTGGGAACGGAACGAATCCCGGCACGGTGGTCGCCCAGTCGGAAGAGGGCTCGCCGGGAACTGGCTCTGCGAAGGTGGGGTCGCCAGGCGGCGCAACGTCGGGTACGCCTGGATCGGATTCGCTGAAATCGGGTTCGCCGACACCGGGAACATCGGGCTCCGGCCCCTTACCGTCTGGTGATCGTCAAGCGGGCATGCTGCTCTCCGACACAGGGCCTCTTGCGACCGGTCGAACCACCAGCACTCCTGGCGGCTCATCAATGTTGGGTATCGGCACGCCCGGAACGGGCAAATCGCCGGCAAGCGGGTCC
>CAYWOV010000375.1:0-4614 GCA_964459965.1 uncultured Planctomycetaceae bacterium
CATGCCTAATCCACGCCGCCAACGTTCATTCTGAGCCAGGATCAAACCCTTCAAAGTGTATGCCTCTCCGCGGCCAACGAACTGCTGCTTCCGTTAGGACGCATCAGCCCGGCAATACCGCGGCGATAAACATTTCGAAAAAGTGGTTTGATTGCGTCGACGTTTGCTGAGCAAATACCCGCGAAGGTACTCCCCAACTCGCGCCGACAGCCGCATCCCAAAACTCAAACGATTTGTCGGATCTCACCAACCAAATTGTCAAAGAACGAAACGAACGCGTCTGCCCACGCCATTTGGTGGACACCGCGTCCGCTTGGCAAAGGGTCATGTTAGCATCGGCGATCAGGGTGTCAACTCCCGCAGACAAAAATTCTTGAACATGCAACATGCGGCAGCGCCTCGACCGCTAACTCCTTGTCTCTCAGCGTTTTCTGCAGTGCTTACGCCATCGCACCTGCAGGCACCGCATGCAGCAATTCGCAACCGATTTTCGTAGCTTAGTGTCGAAGGATTAACCGACAGGCGACGCGGCGTTTGCGGGTCCGAGGCTCGCTCGACTAAAATGCCCGCGGTCCAAACGGCTCAGGAGTGAGAATGAGCGAGTCGAAAATCCTTGTCACAGCAG
This sequence comes from uncultured Planctomycetaceae bacterium, assembly GCA_964459965.1. Classification (GTDB taxonomy): domain Bacteria; phylum Planctomycetota; class Planctomycetia; order Planctomycetales; family Planctomycetaceae; genus DASPSM01. Next base: position 626 of record CAYWOV010000375.1, read on the forward strand.
CACTTCCGTATGCCAACGGGCCGATCCATCTGGGCCATCTCGTCGAGTACATCCAGACCGACGTCTGGGTTCGTTTTCAAAAGCTTCGCGGTCGTCGCTGCATCTTCATGTGGGCCGATGACACGCACGGCACGGCCATTATGATTCGCGCCCGCCAGGAAGGCCGCAGCGAAGTCGAGCTGATCGACGATATGCGGCAGCAGCACGTCCGAGATTTCGTCAATTTCGACATCGTTTTCGATCATTACGGGAGCACGCACAGCGCCGCAAACCGAGCCCTCTGTAACGAGTTTTGGTCCGCTCTCCGTAAGGCGAATCTCGTTTTGGAACGCGAAGTCACGCAGCTCTATGACCCCGAAGCGAAAACGTTTCTAGCCGACCGCTTTGTCAAAGGAACCTGCCCGGTCTGCAAAACTCCCGATCAATATGGTGACAATTGCGAGAAGTGCGGCTCGACGTTTAGCCCAACGGATCTGATTGATCCGAAAAGTACGCTCTCGGGCGCGACACCTGAATCTCGCTGCGCGACGCATCTTTTCGTCAACCTCGAGCAGCTGCATGGCTTTCTCGAAGATTGGACTCAGGGGGGGAAGCATCTTCAACCGGAAGTTGCCAATTACCTCAAGGGACATTTCCTCGGCGAGCCGCTGAGGGATTGGGACATTTCACGCCCGGCCCCGTATTTCGGCTTTGAAATTCCCGACAGCCCGGGGAATTACTGGTATGTGTGGTTCGACGCTCCGATCGGCTATTTGGCGTCGACAAAGGAATGGTGTGATGAGCAGGGCGAATCGTTCGACAGTTGGTGGCGCAATAGCGAAACGGAGATTCATCACTTCATCGGCAAGGACATCACCTATTTCCACACCCTTTTCTGGCCGGCCATGCTCAGAACGGCCCAGTTCAGTCTGCCGACAAGAGTTCATATCCACGGCTTTCTGACCGTCGGCGGCGAAAAGATGTCGAAGTCCAAAGGGACTTTCGTGAAAGCCGCGACCTATCTCAAGCATCTTGACCCGGCTTATTTGCGGTATTATTTCGCGTCGAAACTCGGACCTGGTCTCGACGATCTCGACCTGAACACCGAAGAATTTGTCACGAAGGTAAACTCCGACCTGGTCGGAAAGGTCGTGAACCTCGCAAGTCGCACCGCAAAATTCCTGCAGAACGCCACGCTTTCATCGACATATCCGGATGATGGCGGGCTGTTTGCAAAAGCGGCCGAAGCGGGCGAGCAAATCGCGGCGGCTTACGAGGTTTGCGATTACAATCTGGCCATGCGGCTTGTGATGGGGTGTGCCGACCGTGCGAATAAGTTCATCGATGATCGCCAGCCGTGGAATCTGCGGAAAGATCCGGCTCGCGCCGGCGAGTTGCGCGATGCTTGCACGATTGCTCTCAACCTTTTTCGGCAGTTGGCGATCTATTTGGCTCCCGTACTGCCAGGCCTTGCTCGCCAAACGGAAGAACTTTTGCACACGTCGATTGGATCGGGCGAATGGAAACAGGCGTCGCAGCCGCAGGTTGGAACCGCGGTTGGAACATTTCAGCACATGATGAAACGAGTCGAACGAGACCAGGTGAAAGCCATGATCGAAGACAGCAAAGAAACTGTGCCGGCCTCCGCGAATGCAATGGCCGCAGACGGTGCCGAGGCACTCGAAAAGGAGCCGCTGTCGGCCGACCTGTGCACGTTTGACGATTTCGTGAAAGTCGACATGCGGGTGGCGCGCGTCGTCGAGGCAGAAGAGGTCAAAGAATCCGATAAGCTGCTGCGACTGACGCTCAGTCTGGGCGGCGACGTGCGACGAAACGTCTTTGCCGGGATTAAGGGAGTCTATAAGCCGGAGGATTTGCTCGGGAAACTCGTGATCTGCTGCGCCAACCTCGCGCCGCGAAAGATGCGGTTCGGCGTGAGCGAAGGCATGGTCTTGGCCGCCGGCGCTGGCGGTAAAGAGATTTTTGTGCTCCGCCCGGACGATGGAGCGGTCCCAGGCCAGCGCGTGCACTAGGGCGTTTATGCGTCCCTGGTGTGAGACCGCTTGTCGCGGAGAAAGACCGTGGCTCGCTGCAAATCCGACGAATTGATTTCGGCACAATTGGCTCGGAATCGGAAACAAGCTGGCTGGTTGTTGAAATGAGGTCGCTGGGACACCTTTCCGACAGGCGATCGATTCTTGTCCGCCGCTTGGTTGCCGCGACCGTGGCACTGCTGCTTGTCGCCCACGTTGCCCTGTCTCTAAGCGCTTCATCGCGAATGTCGCCCACGTACGACGAAGGCGTTTATGTCACGGCGGGCTACAGTTACTGGGCGTTTCACGACTTCCGGCTGCAACCCGAGAACGGGATGCTGCCACAGCGATATCTGTCGCTTCCGGTTTACTTGTCATCCGGTATTCGTTTTCCTGATCGCGACTCGACGGCGTGGAGGCAATCCGACCTTTGGACCCTTAGCGATGAATTCATGTACCGCGTCGGAAATGACCTCGACGCGATCTTAATCCGCGGCCGCACGGCGATCGCGCTCGTCGGAGCGTGCGTTTGCCTGCTTGTCTACCAGTGGTCAAAGGAACTCTATGGAACGGCCGGCGGACTGTTGTCACTTTTCTTGTGCTCGCTGTCCCCGACCATGTTGGCTCATTCTGGACTCATGACTTCGGACATGACAGTGACGCTCTTTATGTTGTTGAGCGTGCATCGGTTGTGGAAAAACCTTGGGGTCATTTCGCTCGCCAACGTGGCACTCGGCTGTTTGTCCGTTACGGGGTTGTTTCTCAGCAAATTCTCGGCCGCGTCGATCATTCCGATGGCGGTCCTGATGATCGGTGCCGTGTTGATTTCGAACCGACCGATGCGCGCGGTCGGCCTTCGTGGCGCATCACACGAATTGACTTCGCGAGCGGCAAAAGCCGCTGTGTGCTCGATTTTGATCGTTTCGTACGCGCTGGTCACCGGGTGCCTATTGTGGGCGGCCTACGAATTTCGCTATTCGGCATTCGCCGATCATGGAGCGGCCGGCGACACTTTTTATAAGTTCAATTCGATTCGGGAATGCTGCAGTCATTTGGGCGGCAAGGGAGCGGTGATCGAATGGTTTTCGATCCATCGCCTGCTGCCAGAAGCCTATCTGTACGGTGCGGCATTCCTGCTCATGCACCTGAGTCGCTATGAATTCTGGAACGGTGCCTATTCAACCGATGGATGGACCCTTTTTTTTCCCTATTGCTTTCTCGTGAAGACGCCGTTACCGCTCCTCGCGCTGGCTGGCACGAGCGGGGCCATTGGCATCCGCCGCGTCATCAAAGGATTCGCGACGAACGCGCTTTATGAGACAGTTCCTCTATGGTCGCTGATTCTCGTTTTTTCGGTTACGTCCATTCTCAGCACACTCAACATCGGCGAGCGGCACATCCTGCCTCTTTATCCCGCGATCTTCATTCTTTGCGGAAGCGCCGCTGCCTGGATGAGCAGCAAGAAATTGTGGCTGCGAGGTCTGTTCATCGTGCTCGCGTCCCTTTTTGTCGTGGAGTCGGGTCGCGCTTATCCTCATTACCTGGCCTATTTCAATCAGATCACCGGCCGAGCCCACGCCTACCGACATCTGGTCGACAGCAGTCTTGATTGGGGGCAAGATTTGCCAGGACTCAAGCAGTGGTTGGAGCACCACGGCTGGGATGGTTCGGCTGAGCGCCGCGTGTACCTGACCTATTTCGGAACGGCTGATCCCGAGTATTACGGAATCAAGGCGTCACCGCTCCCTGTCGATAAATTTCCGCCAAGTGCGCCGCAATTGCGCCCAGGGCTGTATTGCGTAAGCGCGACGGCTCTGCAATGTGTTTACGCACAAGCGCAAGGAGCGTGGAGCGACAAGTACGAATCGTCGTTTCAAATTCTGAAACAGCACATGCAGAGAGTGCGACAAATACCGCTGGCGCAGGCTGAGAAAGACGTCGGAGGTGCCGAGAAATTGCGGCAGCTCGCCTGGACCT
>CAYWOV010000376.1:0-4614 GCA_964459965.1 uncultured Planctomycetaceae bacterium
CGCAGCGATTCGAGCGTTCCCCAGGCGATGTCTTCGCCGTCGAAGAGAACTCGACCCGACTGCGGTTCGATGAAGCGCGGCAACAGGCACGCCAGGGCCCGCGCCTCGAGCGGCTCGAAGGCGACGAATGCGATGACCTCGCCGGCGGAAAGCGTCAGGTCGATTCCGTCCAAAAGCTTGCGCTTGTTGGGCAAAGTGTAGGAGACGGCCTCGAATCCGATCGTGCGGGAGACCGGCTCCAAAAACTTGGCGCCCACCGCCTGGCTAACGGCCGGAATCTGATTGAGGTAGCGGTATATACGGTCAGCTGCGTGCGAGGCGCGTAGCCGCTGCCCGGGCAGCTCCCAAAGTCTCTCCAATGGCCGCGGCATCCCGGCGACAATCGCCAGCATTAATAAGGCGGTCGAAAACCAGATGTGCGAGACCTCGGGGGGTTGCAGCACCTTGCTGCCGACGAGATAAGTCACGGCCGCCACGCACGCCAGGACCAGGAACCCCGCGGCCAATCGCAGGTAATGCTGCATATTGAGCACGTGGAGCACGTTCGTGCGAAATTTGTCGAGGTGCTGCTGGAAATGCTCGTGCTCGAAATCTTCCATCCCGTAGCCGCGGACGATCCGCGTCTTCTGCAATCCCTCGGCCAAAAGACGCAAACGCGAGGCGGCCCGAGCTTCTTCTAGTTTCTCGGCCGTCGAAAAACGCTGCCGCTGGCGCTGGACCAGGTACCAGCAGCCGCCCAGCAGGATCAGGCATTGCAGCGCGACGCGCCACTGCACGGCAAGAGCCAAGAGCAACAGGAAGGCAAGTTGGGACGGTTCGCAACCGAGGCGATAAATCCAATTCTGAATGCCGTCCTGAACCTGGTCGACTTCCTGCGTGAAGAGCGAGATGACCTGCGTCCCCTCCGGATCGGTCAGATCCCCGGGACCGAGACGCAGCGTTTGACGATGCAGCGTTCGCCGCAGACGGGTGGCGACGTCCAGCGAGACGCCCGTGCTGACGGTTTTTGCCCGCCACAAACACAACCCGCGAATTGACGCGATCACCACCCCGATCAGCACCAACAGCGTCAGGCACTTGATGTTTTCGCGAAACCAGGGAATTCGCTGATACGCGCGGGAAAGCACAGGACCGAGGATCGGCACGTCGTGCTGGCGCAACACGGCCGGCCGCAACCCAGCTTCTTCTTGTTGGAACCGGGCTATTGCCGCCGAGTGCAATCCCGCGTTGGCGTTTGCAGCCTGAGCATCGTTGCCCACGGAATCAAAGCGAACCTCTTCCGGAAACAATTCCGCGTATTTCCGCGCGTCGCTCTCCTCGACGAGTCGGCCTCGCGTCTCCAATAACTCGGCAATGAGAAAGAGATCGACCAGCAACAAGCACAACGCAAAGGAGCCGAAGACGCCCCACAGCAGAGCCTGCAGGGACTTACCGCGAAAGAGATCCCGCCTGGAGAAGACGCGCTCGATTGAATTGAAATGCGTGGCTACCACGAGTCGTGCCGTTCATCCGCGTTGACCTGCCGTCCGTGAATGCGGTCGTCTTTCTCGTCGCTCCTCATCGTGTTTCAAAAAGGGACGGCACGTGCCGGAATCAATTGCCAAGGCACGAGCCATCACGCCAGGTCGCGATCCTCAAAGAGAATAAAGGCCAACAGGATCGCCGCCGCACTGAAAGCCGCCGCGTACAGGGCGGCATTTCCCAGGTAGGCCGGCGGAACGAACGTTCCCGTCGCGACGGCAGCCTGAGTGTTGAAATGTTCGAGATTGGGAAGGCCCGTGGCAATCAGTCGCGCCACGAATTGCACCATTTCCAGCCCGTGGACATTCCGCTCCACCAGCAGCGACGTGAGGTGGCCCACGACAAAGATCGTGAAGCACGTCACCATGTTGACGACCATCGGCACGCGGGTTGAGATTGCCACGCTGACTGCGGTCAGCACGGAAATTTCGCAGAAGATCAAAAGCAGCCCAGGGATGACCTTGAACGTCGTGATCAACTTGTAGGCCGTGTCCGGGTCGGGGGCCGCCGTTTCGCGGGAATCGTAGCCCACCTTGTAAAAGATGAGTCCCAGGAAACAGATCATGACCGGCAACAGCAGCCAAAAGACCGCCGACATGATCCCGACGTATTTTCCCACGATGAATTGGCGGCGGTTGATCGGTTTGGACAAGAGGGTCATCGCCGTCTTGCCTTCAATCTCTTCCGCAATGCTGGTGCTCGACGTCCAGACCGCCAACAGCAGCCCGCAGATGAGGATGGTTGCCAATCCGCAGTCCATCAGCATCTTAAAGTCTTCGCCGAAGGAAAAGAACGGCAAAAACGTGTTCATGACGAGCGTGATGAGGGCAATCGCCATCAGCAAGGGGAAGAGGGGCTGCCGAACCGCTTCCTTCGTCGTCGCCCGGGCGATAATCCCCGCACGACTCGTGTAGCAAAACAGGGCGCCGACCACGATCACACCGAAGACGGAGAGGATCGTCAAAATCCATTCTTCCTTCGTCTTGCGCGGCATTTGACTGAGCACTGGAATGTCGGCCAGCAGCATCAGTTTCGACATCGATTCCAACATGATCGGACCTTGCTAGGAATGGGGCGAGAGGGTGCGAATGCGATCGTGCGCTTTGGCGATTCGGTCGCTCAGCGACAACCCTCCTACGCGGCCCGCCTGCAAACCGTTGGCAGGCCTCGCTCTTGGCCGGCCAATTTCTGCGAAAAATGAAACCACGCCCTGATGGACGCGGCGAATTTCCAAGCGTCCAGCTTAGCCGCTGGGCGACCTTAAGAAAAGTGGCTGCAAGCCCGATCGGATGGGATTTGGACGGGGGCTCCGGTTGAACCGCTCTAACCCGCGAAGTCGCAGGGCGAGCCCTGCTTACCGCCGAATCTCGAATCCGTCAAACGGTTCGGAATCGTCGATTTCTTCCACTGTTTGCCGCTCGATGTGTCCCGCAAAGTTTTCGGTTAGGCTCTCGAGCAGTTGCTCGACCTGCTGCCTGTGACCGTAGGCCACCAGCTCAACCGAACCGTCCGGGCAATTGCGAACATAACCATTGATGCGATATGTCCTTGCGGCCGATGCGGTTGTGTAGCGGAAACCGACCCCCTGCACGCGGCCTTCAAAAATGATCCGGCGGCAACATCGCGTTCTCGAGGTGGGAAACTCGTCGTTCATGGCGATTTCGCCGCGACGCGAAGCAAGATTGGCGGCGAGGTTTGACTCCCCTCCCGGTCGGCCACGGCATGGATCAGTCGTTCGGTTGGGCCCACCCATTTAGCCGCCGTCAGAAAGACCTGCCTGCGCGTCTCCCCGGCCCGGACCATGATCCCGCTTAAGCCGATGTTGTCCACAATCACGCCGTGCGGCAGATTCTCGACCTCGAATCGAAGCTCGCCATCGTACCCGTGACGCTCGATCTCGAGCATCGCTGTCACCGAATCACCCGGCATGATGACGATCTCGCCGGCCGTTCGCTCGGGCTTGAGGTGGACGACCACCTTGGAAGATGGCGCGAGGTTGACCTCGCGAAAGCCGGCAAGTCTTTTGACGACGTCGTGCCCGTTGATCGTCGCGGTCGCCGTGATGCGCAGCGATTTCCAGGCCTCCGGAGGGGCGGGCTTAGCGCCGGCGTCCGCGTTCAAAGTTCCCTCGGCGTCATTGAGACCTTTTTCAACTACGAGGGGAGACGTCACGCGGAATCCCTTTGGAACACCCGCGATGTCAATCCGCACCGGTCCCTCGAAATCGTCGAGTCGATCGAGTGCCACCGCAAAGCGTTGGCCACCCCCCAGGGCGACCGACAACTTGTCCGGCTGCAACGAAGCCGCGAAGTCCGGCTTCGGCTCGCGAATCGTCAGCGTGTACTTGAAATCGGGTCCGCCGTATCCGCGAACGTCGGCCACGCGAGCCAGATAGACGCCATCGGCCGGCGCGGTAAAGGTCAGCCGCGAATCGTGGCCGAATTTCCGCGAGCCGTCGTCGTCGTTCGTATAGTAGACGGGGAAGACGGGTAGGCCGTTGTCAGCCAAGCGCGTGCCCGGGGCATACGGTTCCACGATGTAAATCGTTTCGTTCAACGTGTGGCTCACCGCGCTCGTGTCGAAATAACATCGCCTGGCGCCGTTTTCGATGTAGAGCCCGAATTCGGAATCGGGCCCGCGCGGCGCTCGGTACAGGCGTGAGACTTCTCCAGACATGTAGAGAAACTGGTCGAGATCCATTTCCTGCCAGTTTTCCACGCGTAACCCCCCCTGCCGCGAATCAATGGGACGAAACGTAATCGACGAGTCGCGGACCGCCCGCAGCAGGCAGCGCATCACGGGTGAACCGTCGGCGTGTAGGACATCGATCTGGGTGTCGGCCGGCGAGTTTTTTCTGGCCGCTTCCGTTTCCAAAACCCAGGTCTGGCCGGCCTTCGATCGGAACCGGTAAAAATCGACGTCACCCCGCCCGTCCTTCTCGAGGGCAAGCACGCCTTTGACCTGCGCTGGCAGCGACAAATCCATCGGATGGGCCGGCGAGTTGTTGGGTTCGATCTCGGTTTCTGTTTTGAGTCGTAAAGAGGACGACGCATTGATGGCGGGAGGCGTTGAATAATCGAGCGGTCGGGCCGT
>CAYWOV010000377.1:0-4611 GCA_964459965.1 uncultured Planctomycetaceae bacterium
GGGGCCGGGCTCGATGTGTTCGATCCCGAGCCGCCCGATTTGTCGCAGCCGCTGTTTCGCGACGAGCGGGTGATCGTCACGCCGCACGCGGCCTTTACGTCGGCAGAATCGTTACAGGACTTACGCACGCGCGCGGCCCGGCAGATCGCAGAAGCCCTAGAGGGCCGACGACCGGAAAATGTGGTCAATCCGCAAGTCTACGACCGCACGGCCTGATCGCCCGGCCGCCAACCTTCGGCAATCCTGTGGCGGAAAGGCTTCCTCTGCTGAGGTATGAGGTAGGTTATCCTGTTGCCGTTTTTCCACATCGGTGAATAGGAACCATGCAGGAACGCGTGGAGGCGTTAGAAGCGCAATTGGCCGAGCGGGAACAGCTCGTCGCCGCGCTAACAGAACGACTCGAGCAAGCCGCCGAACAACTTGATCGGCTGCATCGCACCGGCGCCGACCGAGGCGTGCGCGCGGGAATTGCCGGCGTTCCGACGGAACTCATCACCCAGCAGCAGAAGCTCGTCGAAGATTTGCAGCGGGCCGTCGAGCAATGGGAGGCGATGCAGCCGGGCGAGTTCTTCGGCCGACTCGAATCGCAGCTCGGCCAGATCCACGAGATGGTCCAGCAGATCGACCGCTCGGGCGGCGATCAGGCAACCGACGCCGGAACCGACTCGGCCTTCCGCTACGGCGCCCACAAGTCCGACGGCGGCTCGTCCGAACACGACAGCCACCGCAGCTCGGAACCGTCCCACAGCATTCTCGACTTCATGAAGAAGAGCCAGCAGCCGGAAGCCGCGGAAGAACCGCCGGCTTCCGCCTTCGCTGAAACGGCTCCGCCCGCCGCTGGGCCGAGCGTGATCGACATCGCCCTGCCGCCGCTCGACGACCCGCCGCAACCGGTCGATCCGGCGCATGCCACGCCAGACGAGTTGGGCGAAGCGTGCACGGCCCGCGACGTGTACATCACGTATCTTTTGAATCGGCTGCGTCAGATCGAATCGCTGGGCCACGTGCCCAACAGTTGGGCTGGCCTCGAAAACCTGCCCGACGATCAGCGGGCCCGCCTGGATGCCCTCGAACACCGTTTGCAAGAGACGTGCCGCGTGGCCGAGGTCGAACTCTCGCTGCAACGCGCCAAGCTGGCCCGCGACGAACTACGCGTCCGCATGTTGGACGAGCAGATGCAAAAAGACATCAAGCGGGCCAAAGTCGTCTCCGACAGCCACTCCGACGACTCGTCGGATTCAAAAGGCGATCAAAGCGGCAGCCGCTGGAAGCGGATGATCGGAAGGTAGCCCCGTGCGGGGTCGGGCGCTCCGCACGCTTTCAGCCCAGCAGGTCCTTGATCGTCTCGCGTTCGCTGCGCAGCTCGGCCAGCGTGGCGTCGATTTTTTGGCGGGCGAACTCGTTGTGCGAGAGACCTTGGGGGATCTTCCAGGTCTTGCCGTCGGTGGTGAGCGGGTAGCCGAAGATCAGGCCCTTGTCGACGCCGTAGCTGCCGTCGCTGCAGACGGCCACGCTGATCGTGTCGCCCGCCGCGGTCGGCGTGATGATGCTTTTCACCGTGTCGATCACCGCGTTGGCGGCCGACGCCGCGCTTGACGCGCCGCGGGCCTTGATCACGGCGGCGCCCCGCTTCTGCACGCCTTCGATGAACGGGCCTTTGAGCCAGGCTTCATCCTTGATCACGTCGGTCGCCGGGCGGCCGCCGATCGTCGCGTGATAGAAGTCGGGGAATTGAGTTGCCGAGTGGTTGCCCCAGATGCCCAAGCTTTTGACCTGTTCGACCGGCACGCCGGCCTTCCGGGCCAGCATCGTGGCGGCCCGGTTCTGGTCGAGCCGCGTCATGGCGAACCACCGCTCGCGGGGAACCTTGGGCGCGTTGTGCATGGCGATCAGGCAGTTCGTATTGCACGGATTGCCGATCACGACCACCCGCACGTCCGCCGCGGCGGCCGCCTGAATGGCCTTGCCCGTGTTGGTGAAGATCGGGCCGTTGACGCGGATCAAGTCGCCCCGCTCCATCCCCTCTTTCCGCGGCACGCTGCCCACGCACAACACGAAATTGCAATCGCGAAAGCCGTCTTCCAGATGACTGCTGTCGGCCTTCACCACGCCGGCGAGCGTGGGAAACGCACAGTCGTCGAGTTCCATCACCACGCCGTCGAGCGACGGCATGACGGGCGGTACTTCGACGAGGTGCAAAATGACCGGCTGCTGGGGCCCGAACACCTGCCCGGAGGCGAGCCGGAAAATGAGCGCATATCCAATCTGCCCGGCAGCCCCGGTGACAGCAACACGAATCGGCGAAGGCATGAAACAGTTCCCGTAGGGCAAGCTGCCAGCTTGCCATTGCAGCAAGTTAATGACGCAAGCGAGGCAAGCTGGCAGCTTGCCCTACGGTTTTAATAGCGTCTCCGCGTCGGCGGGACAACCGTTGCCGACCCCATGCTGTTCAGGCGACGAGTCGCCCGGCTTCGGTCGCGTCGGGGTCTTCGCTCCACTCGAAGTCGCGGGTGACCATTTCGCGGAACGACTTGCCCTCGCGGTAGCAGCGGAGCAGAAACTCGCCGGCCAAAAACGGGCCGAGCAAGCGGGGGACGGGGTCCGCAATGGTGAACGCGTTGGTCGAGCGGGCGGTGAGCACCTGCCAGGCCCACTCGCCGAATCCGGGGAACGCCTTCGTGTGGCGAAAGAGCGTGAAGAAGAGCCAGAAGCGGAAGGCGTACGAACGGTCGCGGGCCGCCTCGATCGGCTGCATGCCGTGGTCGAAGTAGGCCGCCGCCGCCCGCGGGTTGTCCTTGAGCAGGTAAAAGCCGCCGGTGAGCCGCGGGTTGCACTCGATGGCGGCAATTTTGCCGTTCGCGTCTTCGATGAAATCGACGCCCATCTGGCCCGTGTATTTGGTGGCCGCGACAAGCTTGCTCACCCATTCCACGATCGCCGGCTGCTCGGCGTGGCGATAGACGACGGTCGGGCCCAGGTCGTGGCAGAAGTCGGTCGCGTAGGTCACGTGCGCGGTGAGCCGGCCTTGATGGGCGATGCTGAACGTGGCGTACGGTCGGCCGGACAGAAAGGCCTGCGAGACCCACGGCCGTCGTGCGGTCGGCTCGGCGTTTTCGATCGCTTCGAGATCCTGCGGACGGGCCACCGTCTGCGAGGCAAACCGCGAGTAGACCGGCTTGAACACGCGGTTCTTGCCGTCGCGCGAGTACTCACGCAGCAAGTCGTCCCGGCTCGTCAGCAACACCGTGTCCGGCACCGACAGGCCCAGCGAGTTGGCCTTTTGAATGAACTGCCACTTGTCGTGCAGGCCGATCAGCGTGGCGAAATCGGGAGCGAAGAGCGGCAGAGGCTCCGCCGAGCCGACGTTCGCCTTCGCCAGATAAAACGCCTCTTCATAGACCGGCACGATCAGATCGACCCGCTCTTGCTGGACGATCCACCGCAGGGCCCCGATCCAGGCGTCGGTTTCGCGCGCCGGCGACGGGACGTGAAAGTACCGATCGACGGTCGCCGACAGCCGGCACAAGCTGCGTGTCCAGGCGTCGGCCACCAGCACCCGATGGCCGGCCGCATGAAAAACCCGGGCCAGCGTGAGGGAGTACGTACCACGGCCGCAGGTGAGGAGGATCGTCTTCATCGGAGGCCCGCTCAGTGTCGTCAGTCCGAGGACAAGGATTTCTACCTACGGTTTTTCAAGCCGTCGCTAGACAGGAAGCGCGCGAACTATTATCTGTCGGGAGAGTTACGGCCGGTGAAATATCTTTAATTCGGCCGAACAGCAAGCTTTCTTGTGCGATAAATGCCCCGAAAAATCTCGGTAGACAGGAATCAACCCATGCGCACCCAACTCCGAACCTGGCTCCTCCTTATCGTTCTATCGGTCATGGGAGGCGCGGCCCTCGCGCAGGAGGGCGTGTCGTACACCGTCGACCCGATGCACTCCGGCGTCACCTTCAAGATTTCGCATCTGGGCCTGTCGTGGGTGCACGGGCGGTTCGACGATTTGGCCGGTCAGTTCACTGTCGACCCCCAGAATGCGTCCAATTGCTCATTTGAGTTCGAGGCCAAGACCGAGAGCGTCGACACCAACAACCGGAAACGGGATGACCACCTCCGCAGCCCCGACTTCTTCAACGCCAAGCAATTCCCGGCCATCACCTTCAAAAGCACGTCGGTCCGCCCCGGCCAGAATGGTTACGAAGTGACCGGCGACCTCACGCTCCACGGCGTGACCAAGCCGGTGACGTTTCTGTTGAGCGGCGGCAAGACGGCCGAATTTCCCAAAGGCGTCCATCGCACGGGCTACTCGGCCGAGTTCTCGATCAATCGCACCGAATTCGGCATCGGCATCAAGTTCGCCGGAGCCCTCGCCGACGTCGTGCACATCGAGATCAGCTTCGAGGGAACGCAGAAGAAGTAGGAATCGCGTCAGAGACCGTCCGCCTTCGTGCGACATAGCCGCCATCGTTTGGATGTGTTTGCTTGAACCCCGAAAGGGGTGACAGTCCTCTTGCCACCGGTGTCAACCGGTGGGATGCAGTCACCCCCGCGTCTTAAGCCCCTGTTAGGGGGCGACAGATTCGGGCGAACAGTGTCGCCCCTCCCGGGGCT
>CAYWOV010000378.1:0-4598 GCA_964459965.1 uncultured Planctomycetaceae bacterium
GTCAGCGGCCGCGCCGGATCCACCGCCTGGTGCCCGGTCGTTTAGACAAGCCGACCCCACGGCAACCAACCGCAGCTTCTGCCGTTGGCGCTAACTTCTGCGCGTCGCAATATCATACGGGCATTTCGATTTGAAGATAACCAGCGGCGACGAGCCGTCGCAGGAGTTTTTTGGGGTGTTTGAGACCCCCTTGGCGCCCCAAAAAAGCCAAATAACTCCAAAAAAGTGTAGTAAAATCGGGCGCTTTTTGGTTTAGTCCGGCCCGGCGGGCGGTTCGGTGTCGACGTCGAACCATTTCATGGCGCGATCCATCGGCTCAATCCGCAACACGACGTGGCCGTTCTGAAAGATCCGCACCGTTCCCGTCGATTCGGAAACTGCGATGGCAATGCATTTGGCCGCCTTGGAAATGGCGGCCGCCGCCCAGTGCCGTGAGCCCAAGCCCTTGGAAAGCGTCAACCCCTCGGCCGGGGCGTCAATATTGCGTCCGGCCGCGCAAACAATCCCGTCCGCCGAGACGATGAAAGCGCCATCCAGCTGGGCGATTTCCTTGATGCTTTCTCGCACTCGCGGGTTGCGGATCATTCGTTCCCGCTGATTGTATCCCTTGAACGGATCATGCACCTGCTCGTGCGACATCTGCAGCACTCTGCGGTGATTGCCGACCACAAACATCGTGCCGACCGGCTTTCCTTCGCGGCCATCGCGCCCGATCTCGACCGCCAGATCGACGACCAGCCGCAACGTTTCCAGGGGGACGGTTGTCTCCAGTCGCCGCAGGTCTCGGGCGGTCAGCTTGGCAAGGTGTTCCGAGAGGCTGACGAGGCTGATCGAATCGATCACCGATCGCTCATAAACGGGATAAATGGCGACGATGCGATCGCCCGGTTGCAACAGGTCGTCGGCGATCGCTTCCAACAGGGCCTGGCTGAGCTGCAGTTGCCTTGTCTGCGGCTCGTGGACCAGGGGGACGAGATCGATTTCGTCCTCTTTGGCGGCCTTTTGCACGTCGGGCTTGTCGCTGGCGACGATCAGCCGGACTTTCCGCAGGTACTGTCGAATGGCGGCGAAGTCAAAAGGGACTTCGGCCAGAACAACCAAGGCCTGCGCGTCGTTTTCGACAGCGATGCGGCGCGCGGAAATCAATAGGCTCCGCATCTGCTGCGAGATTTCAACGCGCTTCCGCTGGACGTCCATCGAACTACATTCGTGCGAAGGCTCCGCACGCCGCAAGAATTGTCAAAAATGGTCTTCCCAGCGACCTGGAATTCAAAGGCCGGGGCAACGACCCCGGCCTTCCATGACATCGTCTCATTAGGCGACTTTAAACAACGTCCCGCAAGTATACGCCTTGGGGCAACTGCGCGGCGGACGCAAATCGCGTCATCGGAGCGTTTCCCGCGTATTCGACACTCCCGCGATGCTGCTTGCCGGCCCTAACACACCCACTTCAGTCCGTTCACAACGAAGGTCTCGTAGCGTCAAACTTCCTTGTCCCAGATCCAGGAGAACGGTTCCGGTTGGAGTGAGTTGAACCATCCCGGCCAGGACCTGAGGGTCATTTACGGGCGTCACTTCCGCCGTCGCCACGCGAATAATTGCGACATTGTTGTTTACCGCGGTCAGCGTATAGCGTCGGCGGAGCGTCACTTTCTGCGTTAGCTCTTTGGTCAGTTGAACCCGGGCTTGATAATCGTCGAACCACTCTTGGCCGATGTGAACCGGCTTATCCGGCAACACGACCAGGAAATCCGGATCCGCAGACGGACCCAGTTGCGATCCGTCGAGCGCCGAAGCTTTTCCCCGCGTGTCGACCCGCACCCGAGTATGCCGACCAATGCACTCTTTGACGTTCTCAAACTGTTTGGGAGGTTCGACAGTATCACGCGTGTCGTAGACATTCGGAGCGCCGCCATCAGTTGAATAGGCGATTTTCACCCGATCGATGACCAAATCGAGGACGGCCGAACCGTCCGAATTCACGGCGGTCACGCGATAGTGTCGTTCGGTAGAAGACTGAATCGTGTTGAGTTCGACCTTTGCCCCCTTTTGAATGCGGATCTGCGAGCCGACGGTCATGAGCATCCGCACGTCTTGGTCCTTGCGAAACTTGTAGGCAAGACGGTACTCGGACGGGGATTCGGCATGGATTGGCCGCGCGGCGACCGCAGGCTCCCGAGGAGGCGAATTGTCCTGCGACGCCGACAAACGGCTAGGAGCCGCCAGGGCGACGATCAGCGCCGCGGTCGCGCTGAGCAAGTACGCCACCCCGGTTCGGTAGTCGCGATAGGACCTTGGGCCAGAAGAATTCGATCGCCTCGGCATGGGAGAGCCCTTGCGAAAACTGATACGCCAAATTGGTCCGAGAAGGGAGGGGAAGCTTAACAAAGCTCCAAAAATGCGGCGAGAGCAGTTCCTCGCAACGGCTCGTAAAGGAGCGCGCTGCTGGATCCCTGATTAGGGCCGGTTGGCCGTCATTGGGTTGCGAGCCACTCAATCGGTATGTCATCCTCCATTTGAACCTCTGGACTGAAAAACGAACATGTGCGGACCGCCGTGGAGCGGCCCGGCAGGGAGACCTGATGCAGCCAAACGAGATCTCCCGGCGAAACTTTCTGGCGGCCGGAACCGGGACGATTGCGCTTGCCGTCGTGGACACCTGCTGCCCCACGGCTCCAGCCGCAATCAAATCGGGCACTCATCACATTCCGGCGGACAAGAATCTCGATCCCGCCTGGGTCGAGCGTTTATTCGCCAAGGGGACCACAAAGGTCTATACCGGTGATGAATTGACTTGCATCGGCATGCCCGTCGGCGGAATTTGCGCGGGCCAGCTCTATTTGAGAGGCGACGGCACGCTGGCCGAATGGGGCATCTTCAATGTCGACCGCTTCACCGGTTATGGCGACGATTGCTACCGGGCTTACACGCCGCCGTCCCCTGTCCAACAGGGTTTCGGAATCGCTGTGACCCCGCGAGGTGGCAAAACGAGCTTTCGAACGCTCGATAAACGTGGGTTCTCGAAAATCGAATTCGCGGGCGAATATCCGGTCGGCAAGGTGCATTACCGAGGAGATGACCAGTGGCCAGTCGACGTTTCGCTCGAGGCGTTCAGCCCGTTTATTCCGCTCAATGCGCGGGAATCGGGAATCCCCGGAACCATCTTGCGCTATCGTGTGCGTAACACGTCGCACGACCCTGTCGACGTGTCGTTGGGTGGCTGGATTCAAAACCCTGTCGGGCAACGGCACAAGGGTCGCTACACGGCTGTGCGGCGAAATCGAGCCGTTCACACGCCAGGATTAGCCAGCCTGCTGATGAGTATTCGCGAAACCCCGTTGCCGGCGCCCACCGAAACGCGGGAGCCTGAAGTCTTCGCCGACTTCGAGTCGGGAAGCTACGGGAAATGGAAGAAAACGGGAACGGCCTTCGGCGAAAAACCTGCCGAGGGGACGCTGCCCGGCCAGCAGCCGGTCAGTGGATTCGGCGGCAAAGCACTGGTCAACACGTTTGTGGGCGGCGATCGGAGCCGGGGAACACTGACGTCTCCCCGATTTACCATCCGGCGTCGCTACATCCAGTTTCGCATCGGCGGTGGAAACCATCCGGGCCAGACGTGCATCAATCTCGTGTCCAGCGGCAAAGTCGTTCGCACGGCAACCGGCAAAGACAACGAACGGCTCGAATGGGATTTTTGGGAGGTCAGCGATCACATCGGCCAAACGGCGACGATCGAAATCGTCGACCAGGCGACAGGCGGCTGGGGCCATATCAACGTCGACGACATCCGGTTTGCCGATACTCCGCCAAGGGAGATGCGGCTGTCACCCCTGGATCAGCAGCCCGACTTTGGAACGCTGGCCCTTTCGGTTCTCGACGAGGATGCAAAGGTATTTCCCTCGCATTTTGAGGGTTTTCGCAACAGCGGAAAGCAGGGTCCGCCATCCGCGCAGACCGTATCGCTTGAATTTCCGCTGGGTGAAGCCAATCACGACGCGGGTTTGGTGACGAGTTTTTCGCTGCAGCCCGGCGAAGAAAAGCAGGTGGTTTTTTTGCTCACCTGGCACTTTGCCGGTGGCGAGCATGGCCGGATGTACGGCAATTGGTTTGATGGTGCTTTAGCCGTCGTCCGTTACTTGAAAGAGAACGTCGACCGGTTAACGGATCTCACACGTCTCTTCCACACGACCTATTTCGACAGCACGTTGCCGCACTGGCTTTTGGCCCGGCTCATCATGCCGATGAGCACGTTGGCGACCAACACCGTCCAATGGAGGCGAAACGGCCGCTTTTGGGCGTGGGAGGGGGTCGGCTGTTGTGACGGCACGTGCACCCACGTCTGGAATTACGCCCAGGGAATGGCCCGACTTTTTCCCGAGTTGGAACGCAGTGCCCGCGTCATGCAGGATCTCGGCGTCGGCTTCGATTCCAAGACCGGCCGGGTCGGTTTCCGCGGCGAAAACCCCTCGCAACCGTACGCGGCAGACGGGCAGTGCGGCACGGTCCTCAAATGCTATCGCGAGCACTTGATGTCTAAGGACGGCAGCTTTCTCAATGAGCATTGGCCCAAGATCAAGCAGGTGATGGAGTACGAGATC
>CAYWOV010000379.1:0-4592 GCA_964459965.1 uncultured Planctomycetaceae bacterium
CGATTGTTTTGTGCTCGAACCGCCAATCTCCCTTCACATCATTGATGTTGGAGGGGCCGGTCTCTGGCGCGGCTTCCTCAGGGTGGCGACGTTGCAGCAAAAGATCGATCCGCGCGTGACTGTTGTCGAACAACACCAGGTCGGTCAGACCGTCGTTGTTGAAATCGCCGGCGAGCAGGTTGCTCGATCGGGGTTCCAGCTTGAAGACTTCGACCCGTTTGAAGCCGTAAAATTCGCCCATATCGACGGAACCCGACGTTTTGGGCTTCGCCGCCGGGGCGGCCGACGGGCTGCAAAGAATCCAAAAAATGGATCCAATAACGGGGCCCATTACCGACGCGAGCAGTGCGGCCCGGGCGACCCGCGATGGAGTGCGACGAAAAAACATAGGACGATCCTGAGAAACGAAGGGCGAACGAGCCCGCCAGACTGTCAGGCCTGGCAGGAGTTTCTTCGATTTGGCAGTTTACCACGATGCGAGAGCGGTAGTAACCAAATCGATAACCGACTCGAATCGTTCTCCGCACTGCGGCATTCGGAATTGGCCGGTGGCACGCGCGCTATGAGCGACGCCCCGGTGCCCGCCGTAGCTGTGCGATCAGAAATAAGAAATCCGTCGGAAGCGGAGACTCGAACCTGAGCCGTTTGCCGTCAACGGGATGGTGAAAGCCCAAAATTGCCGCATGGAGCGCCAATCGGGGAACTTCCGCATCGATCACCCCGGAGTTGGACGAGGCATTCGCCATTTCCGGATCGTTTGGGCCACCGGCAGATTCTCCATATTTTGGATCACCGTAAAGGGGATGGCCGGCTTCGGAAAGATGAATGCGGATTTGATGCGTTCTGCCCGTTTCGAGTCGGCACTCAACCAGCGTTAAGCCGTTGAGCCTCTCCCGTGGACGCAGATGAGTTACGGCCCGTTTTCCTTCACCCTTGGTTGTCGAACTCCCCCGTTTGCCGTCGCCCCGGTCTTCGACCAAAAACGACTCGATCCTGCCGGTGGCGACGTCTCCGCGGGCGACGGCGAGATATGTCCGTTCGATCGAGTGCTCTTTGAATTGCCCGATCAGGTTTTGCTGCGCTTTGGAATTCCTCGCAAAGACGACGAGGCCGCTCGTGTCGCGGTCGATCCGATGGACAGAAAAAACTCGGGGCAGGGTCTGCCGATGCGGGGCGTGCACGCCCTCGCGGCGGGCGACGATTTCGGGAAGAAGGTCGTCGAGCGTCGGTTGTCGCCGTTTCTTTCTTTCGCGCCAGTTTCGTTCGGCCGCGTGGCGAAGTGTTGTCATTCCGGCCGGTTTGTCCACCACGATCACGTCTTGATCGAGCCAAACCAGGCGAACGTCGCCCGTCGAGGGAGGCTCTTGCAGCTGGGAACCGTAAAGCGTGACGGTCTCTCCAGGCTTGATCCGCCTTGCTTCGTCGAGGCAAAGCGATCCGTTAATCGCGATGTGACGGTCGGCGAGCAGGGTCCGAGCGGCCGACCATGAGGTTCCCGGCAGCCATTGTCTCATAGCGGCCAGTACCGTGAGGTCCGATTGACCGGCCGTCGCAATAAATGTACGCGGTTCGCGCGGCACCGTCTTGCGCTCCAGAGTCGAAGCAAACTCGCACTGATTCCCGATCAAACTGCTCGTTTGCCGTCCCTTGAAACGCGATGACCCTTCTCAGGTCCCGCGAAACATCTCGAGCGCGGCTTTGCCCAGAATCAGACCGATCGTGAGGATTGATCCAGCAATTGTAACAAAGACAGCGGCCGAACCGATCCGCAACGCCGCTTTCGTGGACTCATCGTCCGGGCGACCCAGGGCTGCAAACAGCGATTTCACCGACTGATTAAACATCTCAGCGGACAGGACGACGGTCAAGGCCAGGATCACGACGGTCCATTGCAAGAGCGACAACCCGAGCACAACTGAGGCGGCAATTGTGGCACTTGAGAGAAAAAAGTAGACGAAGAAAATGCTGTCGCCGCGCACGCCGTGCGTCAGGCCGCGCTCGACGTCGATCAGCCAGCGTCGCCAGGCGGGACGATTGGGACGCGGCAGGCCGGCAGATTCCGAAGTGGCCGGCTCCGGCGGATGAATTACGGTAAAGGTCCCAGGCATGGAACGTCCTCTCAATGTCCCCGTCCGAGCAGATTGCTCAATTGAGTCATGGAGTTTTGCAGGTTGCCGATCCGCGGTTCGATGGCAACGGCGAAACTCACGTCGCCCGTGCTGACGTCGTAGCTGCCCGCAACATGGAACAACCAGTCGAGACCGACGCGAGTAAATGTAAAGGACTGGCCCGCGTTGCGGTGTTCACCCAGGTCGTAGGCGGTGCCCATCGTCGCAATCCACTTGGAGCTCATCTGATAGCTGTAGCTGGCCGTCAAAATATCGCTGTCAAGTACGCCGTCATCGGCTTTAATCGCTTGCAGACCGAGGTAGACGCTGCCTCGCTCACTGCGCTGGCTCAACACGCCGACATTCCACATCTGCGGCGCTTGGGGATAGTAATCGTAGATGGCGTTGGCCAGGAGCGACGTGCGTTGGCTAAAGTTCCAGGCGTATCGCGCCGTAATCAGTCCCCAAGGAGCGCCGAAATTGTCTCGGCCGGGATCAGGAAAGTACGACGCTTCCAGATCGAGCGTCATCCAATCGCGAATCCGCTGATGATCGGGAGGTCCAAACTTCGTTTGCAGTCGTTGACGGATCGCAAGCCGCACCACTTCCTGATCGTCAATGAGTTCGTTATACGGGGAAGTCACGTCAAAGCCGGCGCCCGTGCGGAGCGCGTAGAGCCGCGGGTCGACGGCGAGCGGCAGAATGCCGCCGTAGGTGTTGACGACTAACCTCTCGCGGAACCGCTCCTGCGCGTTGTCGTCGAACTCGTTGTATTGCGGGATGTTCGACATGCTGTTCGAAACACTGGTATATCGGTAACTTGCCTCGAGCAGGACTTTGTGCGCCATCCCGTTGAGGCCGAAAATGTCGCTCTGCACTTCGGGAAAGGCTTTCGACATTTCGAGCGTGCTCCGCACGCCGGCGCTGATGGCGAGCCGGTCGATCGGCTGACCGTCGAAACCCTCACCCCAATAAGCTGCTTCGCCCATCGCGAATGGCACGACCTTCACAGGTCCCAGGTTGAAGGGCGCGTCCAGTTCGTGCCGTGTCATCAGGTCCGCGCCTTGCACGCCGGGAAAATACGGAATCGGCGTGAAGAGGTCATTCGGGTCGGTCGGCGGATCCGCCTGATGAATGATCGCGTATCCGGCGGAAGTATGGCTGCTCCAAGTGAGCCAGCCGTCCAACAGAGGGTGCCCCAACGCGTACAAGTCGCCGCGGGGGAGCCACTCGGTCGTGTATTCAAAATTCTGCAGCTCGGGTTGGACAAGCGCGGTCCACGCCCAGTCTCCTTGTTGCTGTTTGACGTAGGCGACCGTTTCCACATCCTTTCCTCTGTCAAATTCCCAGGGGAAGTACTGATCAAGGAAATTGCGGTCGGAGATGTATCCCAATTCGGCGTTCACGGTGAAACCGTCTGGCAATGTTTGCATATGCTTCCAGTCGAACCACCCGCGCTCTTCGCTGGGTGGAACGAGTGCCAGCCGGTCGGAGCCCAGGTCGTCGGTTCCATGGTCGAAGATAAAGTAGCTGTTGAGCTCGCCGTTGTATTTTCCCGGAATGCCGAAAAGATCGTTGCCGTGATACTTGCCGTGGATTCCGACCGCCGGTCCCCGGTCACTGAGGTAGTCGGCCATCAGCGTCCACTGCGAGCCGTGTGGCTCGGTGAAGCCCAGCAGCTTGGCGAGGTCCCATTGGGTGCGGATCTGCACGCCGAAGATCTTGTCCTCGGCGAAAAGCACGCTCTCCAGCGGGAACTGCGATTTGTCGGCCGGAGCGCTGAGATACGGCAAATAAAAGACGGGCACGTCTTCGATGAAGAAGACGTTGTTCATCGAGGTGATCCAGTTCTGCGTTTCTTCTTCGGGATTGCCGGTTGCCGGATCAACCGGCGGCGATTCGCCGCCAAATGTCGAACTGCGAAAGCGCTGCTCGAGGAAAGCGTCCGTCGCCTGGATGCGGTACCCGGGCTTGCCGTATGGGCTGGGGGTGATCCAGGAGTTTTTTGCATGAAACTCATTGGGACCGAGCTGTCGAATGCGTTCCGCCCAGATCCGAATCGAGCTTTTGAGGGAGGGAAGATACGCCTCGATCTCCGCATCCAAGAGCAGCCCCTTCTTTTCGCGGGCGTCGAACGTCGCGGAATTGGCGTGAACCCTGCGCATCAATTGGGGATTTGTCGGGTCGCCCTGGAAGATGACGACGTTGCCCTCCATGTAGACGTCGAAGGGTTCGTCATCCGACTGGACGACGCCGTCCTCTCGACCCGCCCCCCCGGCCAGTTCGCCCCGCGACCAGATCACCATCCGGTCCGCGGAAAGCTCGATCGTGCCCACCGGTTTGCCGCCGACGCGCTGGTCCAAGCCTTCGATCAGCACGGTGACGCCGTCCGTAAGGATCGTGACTTGTTCCGGCGGCGTGCGGTTGGGCGCCGGACGGCTCGTCATGTTGAATTGGTTGCCGCTACGAGAACGAATACGAATC
>CAYWOV010000380.1:0-4590 GCA_964459965.1 uncultured Planctomycetaceae bacterium
CCACAAACAGCCCGGCGCCCGGCACTCGCTGGTACAATTGAACGAAAACGACGGCGGGAATCCGGACGAGAACCAAAATGGGAACCAGGCGGCAGTGCGGTCCAACTCTACGCGGGGACGCTTATGTCTGACGAAATTCGGATCAAGGGCCTGTTTCTGCGGACGATCATCGGCGTCAACGACGATGAACGCGAACATAAGCAAGACGTCCGCATCAACCTATGGCTGACGGTCGACACCCGTCCGGCGGGCCGATCCGACAACATCGAGGACGCGGTCAACTACCGCACGATCACCAAGGACGTCATCGACCTGGTTGAAAATTCGAGGTTCTTCCTCGTCGAACGCATGGCGGAGGAAATTGCCCGGCTCTGTTTGAGCGACCCGCGCGTCGAGAAAGTGCGCGTCGGCATCGAAAAGCCGGCCGCCCTCCGCTTCGCCCGCTCCGTCGGGGTTTTGGTTGAGCGGACTCGGGCCGATGTCTGAACGCCGCCGGCACCGCGCGTATTTGTCACTCGGCTCCAATATCGAGCCCGAGTCGAATCTGCCGGCTGCTCTCCGAGAGCTTGCCAGGTTCGGTCGAGTCACGGCCGTTTCACGAGTTTGGGAATCGGCTCCCTTCGGCGGCGATCCGACGACCGCGAGCCCCGCGAACAATTTCCTGAATGCGGCCGCACTTCTCGAAACCGAACTGCCGGCCGACGCCGTGTGCTTCGATGCGATTCCCGCCGTCGAGCGGTCACTGGGCCGCGTTCGCGATCCGCGCGACAAGAACGCCCCGCGAACAATCGACGTCGACCTCTCGCTCTTTGACTTCGACGTGTTGACGGTAAGACACAAGAGAATTCCCGATCCCGAAATCCTCTTGCGTGCCTTCGTCGCTGTTCCGCTTGCCGAGCTGGCTCCCCGTTATCGGCATCCGGTCGACGGACGGACTCTGGCCGAGATCGCAGGCGAGCTGAGCGGGGCACAGATCTTAACGCTGCGCGACGACGTTCGCTTGCCGCTCAATTCGTCGACGACGGAATCGTCGCGATAAGATCGTCGGCGAGCTTTTCCAACAGCTCGTGCGTCGTGTGCAGATCGACGTGCTGGCGGGCGTTGCTTTGGCTGTCGCGGCGGTAGCGGCGGAGCGTAAACAGGCCGGCTCCTTGCGACTGCAGCAGAACCTCGTAGAAGGACGTCGAATTATCCCGCTTGTCGGGCGCCTTGGAACGGATCAGAACCTGTTTTCCTGCGGTGTCGATTTCCAACGGCCCGATTTGTTCGAGCAGATAAGTGACGCGCGAGCAGAGGTCTTGTGCCCAATTACTGAGCACATCCGCCCCGGCACCACTCAGCGCGGGAACTCGCATCCGCAGCTCGCGGCACGAGCAGCTCATCGAGTCGGCCGCTGTCACGTCGACCGCCAGATCCACGCCCCCGGGGCCCGAAACGGCGACTGTCTTGGCAGCCGGTCCGGCGTGCCCGGCGAGTTTTCGGATTTCGTTCGTGAGTTGTTGTCCGCACGTCATGGCAGGCCCCTTACTATCTCTATTCTATCGTCCAAAGGGACGGTTTATTTCTGTTTCGATTCGTGTTGCGAGCCGTCGAACGACAAAACGGTCGGTTTGTCGTCGACGATAGTTTCGATGTACACAGGCCGCCCCCAGAGCCGCTGGAGGTTGGCCAGCGTGTCCCTCGCGTAGTCGAGCTTCAGCTCGACACCCTGGTACTTGTGCTTTAAGTAAAGCTCCCCGCGGTTCTTATAGTTGCCGTCCACCACATAAATGAACGGCCGTCCATGATTGGTCAGGCCGTCCAGGAGCTGCTGTTTGATCTTGGGAAACTCGCGGGAAACGATTTCGTAATAGTTCGATTGATCGTTGTACCCGAAGGAAAAAAATTTGTGCTTAATGCAGAATTCGGGAGTCAGGAAGGCATCAATGAATGTGACATCGTTGTAGATGCGACGGACCTCGAAGATTTTGTCTCGCCCGAGTCCAAGGTCCTTTTGCCATTTCTCTTTGGTGTGCAGGTCGTCGCATGCGTCGTATTCGGGACCGAAGCGGCCTGTGTTCCAGCGTTCCTCGATGTCACGGAAGAGTTCGATGCCCAGCTTATACGGGTTGAGGCGATGCGGGCTCGTCGCCATCGTGCCGCTGTGGTGGTCGGCATAATCGACGACTTCCGCGTCAGTCAGACCGTGGCGGGTCATGATGGTGGAGTGCCAATAGCTGGCCCAGCCCTCGTTCATGATTTTGGTCTGTCCCTGCGGAGCGAAGTAATACGCTTCGTCGCGGACGATGGCCAACACGTCCCGCTGCCAATCCTTGAGCGGGGCATGTTCCAGCAGGAAGAGCAACACGTCGCGCACCGGTTCGGCCGGGAATGAGCGATTGTCCTCTTTTTGTTGCTGCTTCTGCTGGCGTTCCTTGGCCTGCCGTTCGATCACGTCCGGCGGGTTGATGAACGAGTCCATGTAACCCTTCGAGGGGAATCGCAGGTCGTATTGCTTCTCCTCAGCCTTGGGATCGAGCGGACGGCGCTCATCGGCAGGCGCGGGAGAACGGCGAATATGCGGCGCGTGCGCGTCGATCAAGTCCTCGAGCGAGAGGCAGGCGTCGATGAACTCTTCCACCGTCTCGGCCCCGTGCCGATCGCAGTAGCGATTGATGCGGGCCGCGTGGTTGGCCATCTCGTCGAGCATTTTGCGATTGGTCGGGGCGAACCAGGCGTTGTTCTTGAAGAAGTCGCAGTGCCCGTAGACGTGGGCGATAACCAGCTTCTGGTCGAGAAAGGCGTTGGCGTGCAAGAGATAGGCGTAACACGGGTCGGTGTTGATCACCATCTCGTAGATTTTTTGCAGGCCGTACGCGTAACCCTTGGTGAGTTCGTCGTATTCGGCCCCAAATCGCCAGTGCGGGTAGCGCAGCGGGAAGCCGCCAAACGCGGCCAGCATGCTCATTTCTTCGTAATCGACGACTTCAAAAATCGTCTTAAAGAAATCGAGACCGTAGCTGCGGGCCCGCTCTTCGATTTCGTCCTGGGCAGCCCGGATTTCTGCTGGAAGCTGGCGGCTGAAGGTGAGCGTCATGGCGATCTCCGCGGCGTGTGGCTCCCCGGGGTTTGTTGATCCCTCGGATTATTTGCCCGTTCCCAGGAACTCCTTGATCGAATCGTAGATCGCCTCTTTACTGTCGATCTCGGAGAGGATCAGGTTATCGAACTTCTCGCCCAGCTTTCTCAATTCGCGGATGTAATCCCCCGATCCGTAGGGGCTCTCGACCTGGCCGTAGCAAAAGAGGTTCAGCGAAGGCAGCAAATCGGTCGTGAGAAACTTGAGACAGCCCTCGTTGTCCTCTCCCCAGTTGTCGCCGTCCGAAAACTGGAAGCAATAAATGTTCCAGTCGGAGGGAGGGAAGTCGCGCGTAATGACCTGCCAGGCGACCTGGTAGGCCGACGAGATTCGCGTCCCGCCGCTTTCGCGCGTGCGATAGAACGTGTCTTCGTCGACCTCGTGAGCCGACGCGTCGTGAACGATGTAGCGCCGCTGCACTCCGTCGTATTGCCGCTTGAGCCAGGTATCGATCCAGAACGATTCGATGCGGACGATTTCTTTTTGGTCGTCAGTCATCGAGCCCGACACGTCCATGATGTAAAGCACGGCCGCGTTCGACTCGGGCTCGGTCACCGTCTTCCACGAGCGAAACCGCTCGTCTTCCCGCATGGGAATCACGACCGGGTTCTCGTAGTTGTAGTTGTCGAGAGTCACCTGCCGTTTGAGGGCCCGCTTGAAGGTTCGCTTGAAGTGCCGCAGCGAATCGGGGCCGGTCTGCCGGATCGACGTGTACTTGTCCTTGCGGCTCTTGAGCGAATCCTTCCCTTTCGGCTCGATATTGGGCAGCTCGAGCACTTCGCCGAGCATGTCGGCCAGCTCTTCCATCGAGATTTCGACTTCCCGAATGTGCGAACCCGGCTGATCGCCGGCCTGGCCTTTGCCGCCTTCTTCTCCCTGCCCCTTGCCGACGGGCTGGCCGACTTCGCCTTCACCCTGCCCAACGCCGCCCGAGCCTTTTTGGCCGTGGCGGAAATGGGGGATATCGATCGCGGGGACCGGGATGCTGACCAGCTCGCGGCCGGTCCGCCCGATCATTTCGCCGTGGGTGATGTACTTCCGCAAATTCTCGCGGACCTTCCCGCGGAGAATCTGCTTGAAGCGGCCCACATCACGATCGATGCTGCGACTCATAGCTCAAAGTCCAAGGTCCAAAGTCCAAGGTCAATTGGACCTTGGGCTTCGACACGGTTTCAGTCGTTCTTCGTATCTCCCCGGGCAAAGATGCTGGCGACGTATTGGAGCACATCGGTGGCCGACTCGTCGTTGTAGCCGTAGTTGCGAATCAGCCGGCTCTTGACGATGTCGATCTTCTGCTGCGTGTCGGCGTCGACGACGTTCGAGACCAGGCTGGTGAGCTTGATCGTGTCCTTCTGGTCCTCGAAGAGTTTCATTTCGAGCGCTTTCTGCAGCCGCTCGTTCGTGCGGTAATTGAACGTCTTGCCGTCGAGCGAGAGGGCGCCGATGTAGTTCATGATCTCGCGGCGGAAGTC
>CAYWOV010000381.1:0-4589 GCA_964459965.1 uncultured Planctomycetaceae bacterium
GGAATCAAAAACACGCTCTGAAGTGGTCGGCTTGGAGCCGCCGGTGGTGCCTGTCGGGTCAGACCAGGAGGACCCGCTTGTGGCGAGCGAGGCCCGAAGCGGGGGCGCATTCCGGGGCGGAATCGGTTTTGCGCGGGATCCGGCGGAGTAACGGGCGGCATCTGTTCCGCGCTATTGTCCGTGCCAGGTGGAGTTGCCGTTTCCAGGCGAGGAGCCTGAGCGCCATTCGCGGAATAGGCTGCGATCGAGACTGAACACACAGCCGAAAGACCGATGACGCCGAGTGCGACGACGGGGCGCATATTCTACTCTTTCGAAAGGACGACTCGAGCGAATGACGGCCGGTGGATGGTAACTGGCCGCTGTGGGAGTCTCTTGACTAAGCAAACGCCATACCGTCCGTGGGGGCGTGCGCGACGATCGGCTTCCGCCATGCCACGTCCGCCATGCGACGTCCGTAATGCCACGTCCGAAATGCCTCAGAGACCGAACCGCGCGACGCACGGTCCGGTCTCCGAGAGAGAGCATCCCCTCACAACGTTGGCGGAAAGCCAGACTCAAACCGCGGGCTTACTTTCTTACGCTGAGGCGAGCCCCCTCACGAAAGGTCGGTCCGCAGCAGACCGGATTGACCGCAACCTGGACTTCAACGGTCTTCGGAAGCAAACGGCAAACCCGGACCTGGACCTCGCGGATCGTGCAGACCGGGACGCAGACCGTCTCCTTGCAGATTCGTTTCACAGCAACGCGATGGCAAACCGTTTCGTTGTACGATTCGGTTTTCTGTCGCGGCACCCAAACCGTTTCATTGACCGTCCGCGTCCGCACTTCGGGCACGAGTCTGCAAACGTCCACGAACCGCGAACGCGTTTCGTACCGAGTCAGACGGACTTCGTACGTGTATGGTACTTGCGTGGGAACCATCGTGCAGACCTTCTCAATTTTCGTCCGGACTTCCGGCCGCAAGACGGTCACGTCGTACGTGTAAGGGACCTGCACGTTCTCTGTCGTGTTGACCGTGAACGCTTCCTGCTTATGCACGAGCACCGGCACCCAAACGCGAGTCTTGCATTCGGCGACGGAAACCGGTCCGCATGTTTTGCAAACGGCACGCGAGACGCGCACCTCAAAATGGCCCCGATCGACGCAAATGTCGCGAGTGTGAACCACCGGCACACACCGGGAAGCGCATCGCGTTCCTGTCCGTTTTTCGCAAACCGGAACATTGACCGTGTACTTGCGTTCGATTTCTTTGTAGACCGGCTTGAGCACCGTGCGGGTGTCCGTTCGAGTCTCGCTATACGGAACGCAGACCGTGTACGTTTGTACGACTTTCTCCTTCAACGGTTTCTCGACGGTGTAGGTTTCTTCGTGGGAACGGACTTGGCGTTCCATCACCGTTATCGTCCGGGTCCTTTGGACGATTTCGGGCACGTCTTTGTAAGTGATGACCTCCCGATCCCGCTCTTCACGGCGGATTTCGGTGGTCGGGATTTTCTTGCATTCCGTTATCCATTGCGGAACGAGGACCGTGCGGCGTTCAATTCGAACGCACGGTTCAGGCGACGGCGCCACAACTTGATTTAACTTCATCCGTGCGTAGTCGCGGTGCTCTTTTTCGAGATGCGGCTTCGCCGGTTTTTGTTGCCCGGCAGTTTCCAGGCCGGCGGCTGCCGCCCGCGACGACGAATTGACGCTGGTACAGAGCATCAACGAGAACACAATAGCTGATAATGCGACGGCAAGAACTCTGCGAGACATGGGGAGACCCTCCTTCTGGTTGCATCTATGAATTCACGGGCATCCGGCAGATGCGTTCATCCGGAACCCGCGCTTTTGCCACTAACGTTTCCAGCGCAGACTTGGACTGTTTGTTACAAGCAAAGCGCTTGCATTGCCGAAGCGCGATGTTGACGGCTTCGAAACGAAACAGGGAGCGCGAGTCTCCCCGCGCTCCCTGAAAATCGTTCTCGTTATCCGATCGACGGAGCAGCCGGCTTAACCGCGGCGTCTGGCGCTTCCCCGACTGGCCAGCGGATGAAATCGTCCGGGGTTCTCGCGGTGGTTTCGGAAGTGGCGATCTCCCCAGAAGCCAAACTCGACGCCCACGCAGCTGGGCTCGCAGGTCGGGCGGACCGGTGTGACCACAGACTCGCAGGTCGTGCTTGTCTTTCCACACTCTGCCAAGCGAAAGCCCGCCGGCTTTGTTACAGTCCAAATCAGAAATCTTCTTGACCGCTCGGACCGGTCAGAGAACCGGGACAGTAGAGAATCGAGCACAATTCCATCGGCGGCGCGTGTCTTTCTCCAAGTTTTCGACGACACTGGCGAGTGGCTCCTTGCAACGACCAGTCGGTCGCGAAATCGCCCCGGGGACGTATCTGATGCTTGCGAACAAGACAACTCAAAAAGACTCGCCCAAAACACTCGCTTTGCGAATCTTCCTCGCCGCCATGGTGCTCAGTGCCGCTCCGACCTTGCGGGCGCAAAGCGATTCGAAGTCGCGCGTGCCGCTTGTCTTCTCGGGAGGCCATGAAACGGATCCCCGTGATCGTGGCAGGCCCGTGGCGTTGATCGCCGCGGCGCTCGGCGTGCCGTCCGACGTGTTTCGGGAAGCGTTCAGCCATGTCCGGCCCGCGCCGGCGGGAACGGAGCCGGACCCTCGCCAGGTGCGGGCTAACAAGGACGCACTGATGGACGCTCTTGGCAAGTACAACGTCACCAACAGGCGCCTCGACACGGTCTCGAACTATTACCGGTACGTTCGCCGCCGCGGAGAGCTCTGGCCCACTAAAGCGGCCAAGGGCTACGCCGTAGTCGAAAACGGGAAAATCACCAGCTTTGTGATCACGAACGGCGGCTCTGGCTACAGTTCGCCTCCGACCGTCAGCATTCCGAAAATGGGCCGTGTCTCCGCCAAGGTCGAGCTGTCCTTCAGCAAGACATTCGAGAAAAACGGCGCAGTCTCTGCCGTCACGCTTTTGCCGGAGCCCTGAACAAACCGTTCCGTTTTTTCGATCACGCAACTGCGAAGAGGATTCGGCGACGTGCCTGTCACGGATTCCGGCCATGCAGTCGACTCAACGTTCTAGACGAGACGCTCGCAAACATCGGTGGCTGCTCCGCGCCGCCGCTGGCTTTCTCACGTTGCTCGCGAGTCAGCCGATCCTGGCTCAGCGGCCTCCCGTGACTGGGTCGGCCGTGGCCGAACACGCGCCTCTCGAACATGCCGTGCTCGAATTCATGGGTCGCATCGACTGCAATGCCGCAACTGTCGCGATCTCGCGAAATGGAAAACTCCTGTATTCGCGCGGTTATGGTTGGTCTGACGCGCACAAGAAAAAGCCCACCGCGCCGGAAGCCATCATGCGAATTGCTGGGCTCACGCAGGCGATCACCGCGGCCGCCATCAAAAAGCTGATCCGGGAGGGCAAGCTTTCACTCGAGACCAAGGCGTTCCCGTTGCTCAACCTCAAGCCGCCGCACGGCGAGGCTCCTGATCCGCGGCTGTCGCAGATTACGGTCGGTCAACTCTTGGAGAATAAAGGCGGCTGGGACGCCGCGAATTCGTTTGACCCGTTTTCACGTCTGCGCGAAATTCAGAAAACCCTGCACCTCGCTCACCGGCCGCATCCGGCCGACGTGGTGCGTTACATGCTGGGCGAGCCGCTGCAATTCGACCCGGGCCAGCGAACGGCGGCCTCGACTATCGGCTTTTCCGTGCTAGGCCGCCTCATCGAAAAAGTCTCCGGAAAGAGCTACGCGGCCTACATTGCGGAAGACGTCTTTCGACCGCTGGGCGTCGACGATGTGAAATTGGCGCGGACCATCCAAAGGGAACGTGATCCGCGCGAGGTTTCGTATCCCGTCAAAGACGTCGTCGTCGAGGTGACCGATTCCTACGGCGGACTGGTCGCATCGGCCCCCTCGCTGTGCAAGTTTCTCGAAGCTTACTGGGCCAACGGCGATCCACGTCAGCCGGGCGAAGATTTACAGTGGGCGTTCTTTGGAAACTTTGAGGGCACGACCGCGTTCATTCGCCAGCGGACCGACGGGGACAACATCACTGTGCTCTGCAACGCTGGACGAAAGCAGTCGTTCGAGCTGGACGACCGCGAGCTCGAGCGGCTGGTCAACGAGGCGATGGACAAAATCGCCGTGTCGAAATAGCCGCGCGAGACGATTCCTGTTAGGCAAGCTTGCGGGCTCCCCCGGATAATTTTGGCCGCATCCCGCTGCCGCACCGGGCTTTCGATTGACAGTCGCCGCGCCATGCCCCATAATCCCGCGCGATCGATAAATCGATTAGCTGTTCTTGATCGGACAGGTCGATTTTGGTGACGGTGGTCCCTCCGTGTGACGCCTGCACCGAGGGGGTTCCCTTACTAACAATGGCGGAACACCAAGTATCAGGATTGCAAACCGCACTTCAATGATACATCCAGACACGGAACTCCGTTACGTGAATGACGTCATCGGTTACGGAGTATTTGCCAAGCGGCATATCCCCCGTGGAACGATCACCTGGGTCCGAGATGAGCTCGACCAGGCGTTCTCTCCGGATCAAGTTCTCCGCATGTCCGATCTGT
>CAYWOV010000382.1:0-4589 GCA_964459965.1 uncultured Planctomycetaceae bacterium
GATCGAGAATCTGGCCGGCGATGCGGCGCAGAAACGAGGCCGACCGGCGCGACGATCCTTCCGCCGACGTTCGGTCACGATCGGTGCGGACAGGATCGTTCATACCGGGAATCCTTTCCCTGTGTACGTTCGACAGCCAATTCAGGCGGCTCGGAGGGCTTGTCGTTTGCGATTTTGGACATTCGAGACGAGCCGCTCGCTCAGCGGGCCGCTCGTCCCGACGTTTCGATTAGATTCAGGCGTGGTTATTCAGCAGCGAGACTAACTTATCCTTCGGCACCAGTCCGACTTGGCGGTCGACCGGCTTGCCTCCCTTGAAGAGGATCACCGTCGGAATGCCCTGAATGTTGTATTGCGACGGGGTGACCATGTTGTCGTCGGTGTTCATTTTGCCGACGCGGACGCGGCCGGTGAACTCGCCGGCAAGCTCTTCAATCGTCGGCGCCAACCGCAAGCACGGTCCGCACCACGGCGCCCAAAAATCAACCAACACAGGTTGGCTGCTTTCGAGCACCTCGCTTTGAAAGTTGCTGTCTGTGATTTCCAGGATGCCTTCAGCCATAGTTAATTCCTGCAAATATATGTGCCAACCGCGCCGCTCCCGTTCGCCTGTCGGCGACT
Organism: uncultured Planctomycetaceae bacterium; assembly: GCA_964459965.1. Lineage (GTDB taxonomy): Bacteria > Planctomycetota > Planctomycetia > Planctomycetales > Planctomycetaceae > DASPSM01. Next base: position 622 of record CAYWOV010000382.1, read on the forward strand.
GCCGAGCTGCGGCCTATCTCAGGCCGGACCCGCGTTGCCACGCCGGCCCTGGCGAAACTTGCTTGTTCGGCAATTTGAACTCGCGGGATTATAGGGAAATTGCCCCTCTTGTCAACTTTTTCCTAATCCTCCGGTTTGCCGTAAGACTATCCGCCTTCTAGGGATTCGGCACGTGTGGTTCCCCGCTCGACTCAATCGCGTTGCGGTCGTCTCTTCTGAAAGCTACTGTCACGCAAATGACTGAATCGCCCGTAATTAACGGCGTCCGACCGATCCCCCGGCCGCTCAATCGACCGATTCGGCTGGGTGTTTTGATTTCGGGGGCGGGGACGACTCTGGTCAATTTCCTTCGCCGAATTGAATCCGGTCAATTATTGGCCGAGATCCCAATCGTCATTGGCAGCCGCCCAGACTGCGGCGGGTTGGACCATGCCAAGGCGGCGGGCATTCGGACCGAAGTCGTGGCCCGCAAAGGCTGTTCGAGCGTGGAAGATTTCAGCCAACGGATCTTTTCGCACCTGCGGGAAGCCCGGGTCGACCTAGTTCCCTTGGCGGGTTTTCTGTCGCTCATCCGTATCCCCGACGACTTTACCAACCGCGTGATGAACATCCATAACGCGTTGATCCCAGCGTTCTGTGGCAAAGGTCTGTACGGAATGAAAGTCCATGCGGCCGCTTTGGCTCGCGGCGTGAAAGTCAGCGGCTGCACGGTGCATTTTGCTGACAACCTCTACGATCACGGTCCGATCATCGTGCAAAAGTCCGTTCCCGTGGTTGAGTGGGACACGCCCGAGGCTTTGGCGGCCCGCGTCTTCGAGGCCGAATGCGACGCTTATCCCCAGGCGATTCAGTTGTTTGCGGTCGGCCGATTGGTCGTAACCGAAAGCACCGTCCGCATTCTCGACGCCTGACGCTGTCACCGCATGCGACGTCCGCGGACGAAAACCGCCTCGATCGAACCGGGAAATGTGATTCCCTCGAACGGCGACCAGCCGCACTTTGTCTTGAGATCCTCTCGCGTCACCGTCGTCGGCCGCGTGAGGTTTAAGACGGTTAACGAGGCCGTGTAGCCGGGTTCGAGTCGTCCGAATCGCAGGCCCAGAGTAGCAACGTACGGATTCACAAATTCGCCCGGATTGGCACAACAAACGGCCGCGATTTTTTCCGGCGTGAATCCCTCGACAAGCATCAGCCAGGTCACGAACGGACCATAAGTATCGAGATGCGGCTGGCCGGAAGGCCGCTTTGCCGGGTCTGCCTTTTCTGCCAGCGTGTGCGGCGCGTGATCAGTCGCCAGGTAGTCGAGCGTGCCGTCGCGAAGCGCCTCCAACAAGGCCCTGCGATCGGAGGGGCGCCGCAGCGGCGGATTCATCTGCATCTGGCCCCGATTTTCGTCGGTGATGCCTGTCTCATCAAAGAAGAGATGGTGCGGCGTAACTTCGCACGTCACTTTGAGACCTTTGCTCCGCGCTTCGCGGATGAGTGGCAAGCCTTCGCCGACAGAGTAGTGGCACAGCTTCCCCGTCAGGTCATATTTCTCGATCATCGTTAGGGCAAATCGCGTTGCCGAGATCTCGCAGGCGGGCGGGCGACGCCGTTCATGTGTCGGTTCGTCGCGATGAGCCGAGAGCAGCACCGGGTCTTCGCAATGAAAACTCACATTGCAACCGCGGTACCGCGACAACGTCTGGTCGAGTTCTTCCAGCGTCGTAAAGAATAGGTCCCCGACGCTGGGACCCATATAGACTTTATACGGAACGGCAAACGACAAGGGCCGCGTGCCCGGACCGATTCCCGCGTATAAGGTGACCGTGATCGGCACCTGCCGCTTTTCAAGATGCCGCTGCTTGGCTCTGTACGACGCGTCGTCGATCGGCGCGGCCGGGTTGTTCGGCATGTCGGCGACGTGGACCACTCCGCCGTGAATCGCCGCCGCCGAGGCCGTGCGAAAATCCTCCTTATAAGTCTCGCGTTCACTCACGTCGTCGCGGGCATGAATGTGGATGTCACCCATGCCGGCAAAGATCAGGCAATCGTCGTCAAACTCAACGTCAGGCCTGCCCAATTGCGGCCCGACCTCGACAATCCGCTCGCCTTCGATGCGGATCTGCCCCCGCATCACGCGTTCGGGACTGACGAGGCGGCCGGCGATGATCATTTCTTCGTCTCCGAGAGCCATTTCGACACTAGCCCGTCGAAGGCTGTTCGCCAAGGATTGCCCGCAGACGTCTCAGCGCCCGCAAGTGGCGCATTCCCGCTGCGGCCGGCGAGAGTCCCAGGGCCTGGGCCGCCTCTGTATTGCTCAGCTGCTCAAAGTGCCGCATGAGCACGATTTCCGCGTCCTCTTCTTCCATCTGGTCCAGCGCCGCAAGAAATCGGCCTTCCAGCTCTTTGCGAATCGTGGCGGCCGCGGGCGTCAATTCGTTGTCGCGAAGCTGGGCCGCCAGGTCGAGCGACGAGTGCTCGGCAAATTGCGGAGCCTGCGCCTGCTCGCGATCAACACTCCGCCGCTGGGCTTTCCGATGACGGCGGTGCGCGTCGATGACATGATCCTTGGCCAACTCTCGCAGCCACAGATGAAACGGCACTTTCGCGTCCCGGAGATAATCCCCCAAGCGACGGCTCGCCTCCCACAGCACGTCCTGCACGATATCGCTGGCGTCGACCCGCGCTCCCAACGCCCGATCGAGTCGCAACTGCACCATCCGCCGCAGCGCCTGGCGATGCCGCTCCATGAGCCGGTTGACCGCGTCGCTATCCCCCGTGCCGACCTGACGCAACAGCTCTTGTGTCAGTTCTGATCCGGGCCAACCACCGTCGCCGTTTGCGGTCACGGTTCGCTGGAACTCCTCAACGCGACGCCTCGGCCCGTTTTCGCGCCATCACTTCCGGCAGCGGATAGTCGCTGACGGAGATGCCAAGGTCTTTGACTTCTCGCAGCCGCCGCCAGCCGCGGGTGATCAAATCCTCCCGCCGGCGGACGTCCTCCGCATCGAGGTTTGCCTTCGCGAACGGCCCTTCGACGACCACGGGCTCGAATTCATCCGCAACGATGAATTGGGCCTGCACCGGATTGCACCGAATGTGTCGCTCGGGCGCCGATAACAGGGACCGCGCGTCGATCTCGCCGATGACGTACCGCAGATACAGATCGCTGTCGACAATCTCCTCGACCTCGTCGCGGCAGACCTCGCACAGATAACCTTGTTCGCAACGCGCCATGTCATTTCCACGTACGCCCGGTTGGGCGAGCGTTCTTATTTGCTTTTGTCTGTCCTTGCCCCGCCGCCGGAACGACGTTGAAGATTCCGCCTGAACTTGCCAAAATACCCAGGCAATTCCGCTCAGGCGGCCTGTCCCGAGACAGGCCGATTTTCATTGTTTTTACCGAAAAAACTATCGCAAAGAGAATGATCGCACATGCCGCTGGATGAAGCCACCCTTAAGCGTCAGCTCGGCCGCGCGAACGAAGATCTGGCCGTCTGGGTCAAACAATTGGACGCTAAAAAAGTCGACCCCAAGGCTCGCCGCAAAGACCCCACTTGGCGCCAACTGAATGCGGCCTGCAACTCGATCAAGACCCGGCTCAAAGCCGCGGCGGCCACCAAAACCCGCGATGAGCAAGTCGCCCAACATAAGATCGATAAACTCTCCGCGGCGGTGGCCGAGAAAGAACCGAAGAAAGCCGGCAAGGAACCCAAACCCAGCAAGGAAGCCAAAGCCGCCGCGAAAGAAAAAGCTCCCAAGAAGGAGAAGGGCGAAGGCAAGAAATCCGAAAAGGGAGCCGAAGCAAAGGAAAAGAAGAAAAAGGAGTAGCAAAAACGTTTGGGGTCTTGCGTCCGGAGTCTCCGGCATTTGGACGCCGGACGCCGGACCGAAAACGCTAAACGGTAAATCGGAGAGATGACAGAGTGGCCGATTGTGCGGCACTGGAAATGCCGTGTGCTGGGAAACCGGTACCGGGGGTT
>CAYWOV010000383.1:0-4567 GCA_964459965.1 uncultured Planctomycetaceae bacterium
GCCACATCGGGGAATGCATCGTCGAGAGCCTTGAGCGCCGGCCGGACCAATCGCAAATCGCGGAACATTCCCCGCTCGAACGCATCGCGGATCAACTCCAAACGCCCGGAACCGCTTGTCGCGAGCGCGTCGAGAAGTGGTTTGAGAAGACGGGCGCTGGCCTGCGTTTGGTGCTGTCCCAGATCGGTCGTTTCAATCGACTGCAAGTCTCCCGCGATGCCGGTCTCGCCTTGCGTATACAAAATGGCGTTGACCAGCGTCGTTAACTCGAGCAATGTCACCGAGGCGGTCTTTTCGTCGCTCTCGACGACGGAACGCGCCGCCTGAGCGACTTTGGCAAAGACCGGCGCCTTTTCCCCCGCTTTTTCCAGCTGCGGAACGAGCTTCTTCAGGCGAAAATCCCCCGGCGCGACGACACTGCCGGCGATCGCCAGTCGACGCATTTCGTCGTAGACCTCGACCAACACGGGGATGCTCATGCGGCTTCCTTCGCGTCAAAACGTCATCCGCACGACGCTGGAATCGGTAACGATGCTCAAGGGCTTGATCTGCAGCTTCCGCGTATCGAGGTTGTGACGGAACCGAGCGACGAGCGTTTGGTCTTGAAAGAGGCGCGGCGGGAGAAGCGCCAAAAGATGGCAGCTTGTCGGCTCCTCCGTCATGCCGACGTCGGTCATCGTGAGTCGGTCACCTCGATGATCCTCGACCACAAGCGTTCCATCCATTTGTCCGATCCGACGAAAGCGCAAGGCATAAATCGGCTGCTTATCGGCCAAGGGTGCTTTGAGGCTGTTTTTGACCTCTTTGATCACCGCGGCAAATTCGACGCGGGCATGTTCGCGAACTCGCTTGAAATCGTCAGGCCCAACCGGACGCGGCACCATCGCTTCCCAGCGGATGCGCGGGTTGGCATCGCCTGGGTAAACGCACAACTCGGGCACAACCGCGATCATGAAAAAACTGTCGTCGCTCCGGATGTACTTCGCGGCCTTGTACGGTCGATAATTCTGGGTGAGCTGAATGCGTCCCGTGGCCAGGTTCATCCAGATTCCCGTGTCGACAAACTCCTGCCTCGCGATGTCGTCGTGTGAATTGAACGCGAGTTGAAGCAACTCCGCGTTCGCTTCCACTAATCCGGCGGTTCGTAACTCGGCCAATTGCCAGGCGTGTCCGAGCCATGCCGCAATACCGGTTTCGACTTCCGGCTTCAGTTCCGGGTCATCCAGCCTTCGCTGCAGGTAGGCCCGTCCCTGCTTGACGAGCGTGCAGTCGGCTAAGTTGGTCCAGCGCTTCGCTGAACACGGCCTCGCGCCGACTCGTGGATAGCGAGGGATCGAAATCGCCGTCATCGCTTACAAACAGTTTCGTATAGCGATGCAGGGCGGCCTGAGCTCCCGGCAGATAAGCGTTGCCGAGCTGCTTCGCCTTTTCTTCAATCTCGCGGGCCGTCTTGGCGTTCATATTGCCGATGCCGATTCGCGTCAAATCCAGTGTCAGCCGTTCGAGCAGATCCAATCCGTCGAGCTGGGCCTTGATCTTTTTGGCAAGCGCCGACTTGTTGACGGTCTTGGGCTTGTCGGCCGTTTCCTTCTTTTTCTCGACGCGAGCCGCAAGCTTGCCTCGTTTGTCGACCACATCCTCAGGCACTGTCGCCGTCTTGAACGACGGCCGCTTCAGCACAAAGGCATACATCAAGCCGACGCAATGCTTGCAGGGGAATTGTCGACTTGGGCACGTACAACGGTGCGTCGGGCTCTCGGGTCGGTGGAAATCACACGAGCATTGATACGGCTTCGAGCCGCTCCCTTGGCATTCTCCAAAAATGACAGTTTCGTCCGGGTCGATCGAGAGGGAGAGAAACTTGCCCTTGATGACAAGTGCGCGGCCGTTCTTGGCGGCATCCGCATTCGGCGCGGCCGCGTCGACGGCACCTTCGTCCAGCGGGATCATGCGATTATCAACTTTGAGAGAAAGGAACACCCTTCGGCCGAGTCAGCCAGACGACGTATGATGGTCGCAACGTGCCAAAAAACTCAAGTGCTTAATAATTGGAACTTATGACAATGGCCTGCAGGCGAAATGGGACGCCGTTTGGCCCCTTCTTCGTGAATTTAGTGAAAATCCGTGTGAACCGCGCTGGCCGGGTGGACGTTGTTATCGGTAAGAAATAAGTGATCGAAGAACGCGACGGCTTTTGGTACGATCAGACGCCGACGCGGTCAGCCCCTGCGTTGACCTGGACACCCTTCATACCGAATTTCATCCGACGGGAGGACGACCTTTGTTTGACAAACTCGCCAACGGTTGGGAGCTGATGAAGGCCAGCGGTCGCGTTCTGCGGCTCGATAAGGAGCTGCTGGTGTTTCCGTTTTTGAGCGGCCTGGCCTGCCTTTTGGTGCTGGGGAGTTTCGCTCTGCCGCTCTTCATTTCGGGCGCGTTCACGATTCGCCAGAATGCCGACCAGGTCGCGCATAATCCGTTGGCTTATGTGCTCTTGTTTGCGTTTTATTTTTGCAATTACTTCGTGATCGTCTTCTTCAACTCGGCGCTCGTCGCCTGTGCAATTATCCGCTTTAACGGCGGCGATCCGACGTTGAGCGACGGGATTCAAGCCGCGAGCAGCCGTTTGCCGCAGATTCTGGGTTGGAGCCTCGTCAGCGCGACGGTCGGCTTCTTGCTCAAAATGGTCGAGTCGCGATCGGAAAAACTGGGCAGCCTTGTGGCCGGTCTATTGGGACTGGCGTGGAGCATCGCCACCTTTTTTGTCATCCCCGTGATCGTCGTCGAAAAGGTCGGACCGATCGATGCCATCCGGCGGTCGGGCGCTATCTTGCGTCGAGCCTGGGGTGAATCGTTTGTGGCCAATCAGGGGATCGGCCTTTTCGTCTTTCTGTTTTCATTGGTCGCGTGTCTCCCGGCTGTCTTGGGATTGATGACCCGAGTGCCTGTGTTCATGATCGCCGGCATCGCCGTCACCGTTGTCGCGATGATCGTGCTGGCTGCCGTCTCGGCGGCGCTCCACAGCATTCTCTTGGCCGCGATCTATGTCTTCGCCGCCGAGGGCCGCGTTCCGGATGCCTTCGACGGTGACACCCTTCGTAACGCCTTCGCCCGGCGATAGAGCAGAATCGGGACCAAGGCGGAACGATGCAGATTACGACTGCCCTCTTTCGGACGCTCTGCTCTTGGCTCGCTCTCCTCTCGGCCGGCTTTGCGGCAGACGAACCGTCAAAAACCGATTCCCAACGCGCGGCGAACACACCGCTGTCAACGTCTTCCCCAACGGCGCAAGTGACTGACGGGAAGGTCATTGCCCAAAAAATCGATAGCGCAGTCGTCTCGGATCTGAAAGATCCGTTGATGAAAGGGCGAAAACGAGTCGAGAAGTTTTTCGGCAGGCCGTTCGCCCGCGCATTCGACGTCGAGATCTTTGCCGATCGATCGGCGTTCGACAGCTATTTTCAAAAGCGGTGGAAGGTACCCAAAACAGAATCCTGGATGGTGGCGGCCGGCGTGGCCGATCGATTCATGATTCTTTCGCCGCGAGTTTGGAAGACGCAGGCGGTCGAACACAATCCGGCAGATGCCGCCCATGTTCGCGACTTGATCGCGCACGAGCTGGTCCACGTCTATCATGGTCAACACAATCCGACCGCCGACTTTGACGGAATGGACGACTTGGGTTGGTTCGTCGAGGGACTGGCGGTATACGTGTCAGGCCAATTGAGCCGTGAACACCATGGTGCAGCAGCCGAGGCGATTCGGGCTGGAAAGGAGCCGCATCGACTGGTCGATGCCTGGACAGGTCGATATCGCTACGGCGTCTCTGGCTCTATGGTCGAATTCATCGATCAAAGTTGGGGACGTGAGACGATCTGGAGACTGCTCGCCGTGACCAAGCCGGACGTCGCCCTCAAATTGCTAGGCATGACCGAAACGCAATTCCTGGCGGACTGGCGGCACTTCGTTCTTGCCCGTCAAAAGTGAACGCTAGTGTTAGCTGTCGGACACCTGGTGCACGCACTTGGCTAAGCGGCGATCGATCAGTTCTCGATCGGAAGGGGAATTGGTCTTCGATCGGGCGGCCTCAAAATGCTGCCGAGCGCGGTCGAAGTCACTCGCGCGGCGATAAAGTTCGCCGAGCGTCGCGTCAAACAAGTGGTAGTGCCGTAGAGCCGTGTCGAGACCAGCTTCGTTCAGCACGCGGATGCCGGCGAGGGGACCATCGATTTGGGCGACGACGATTGCTCGATTGAGCCGGTAGACGGGCGAATCGTGAACTTTCAACAACGCGTCGTAGAGCCGCAGAATCGCGGGCCAATCCGTTTTTTCGTAACTCTCGGCCGAGCAATGAAGCAGGGCGATGCCCGCTTCGAGATGAAAAGTGGAGACGACGGTCCCCTGAGCGGCCTGATCCAGGAACTCTTGGGCACGGCCGATTAAGCGCTGGTCCCATTGGCTGCGATCCTGTTCGTCCATAAGCAGGACAGAACCGCCCTGATCCAACCTCGCGTCCAGTCGAGCCGCGTGAAACAGCATAAGTGCCATCAGCGCATGCGTGGACGGC
>CAYWOV010000384.1:0-4558 GCA_964459965.1 uncultured Planctomycetaceae bacterium
GAGCGGCTTAGCGACGCTCTGGCGCGAGTGAGACGTCGTCGAGCATGAGCCTGCCGGTCGCACCGTTGAGCCCAATCCGAATCACGATTTCGCGCGCCTCCTCAGGAACCGACACTTCACCCGCGGCGACTCGCCAATCCGACGAACCGACGCAATGAACGGCGATCACGTCTCCCATCAGGCGGCGAAAGTTGTGAAAGCTCACCTGCAATCCCGCTTTATCAAACGGCTGAGGTCCGTCAGCAACCTTCTCGGCCCGGTATTTCAACTCGAATCGCAGTGACCCGATACGCGACCCGTCGATTCCCATTGCCTGCAGGGCGTGCGAGCGGCGGCCCGGTTCGTCGTTATCAAATTGTACGCAGACATGGCCCCCAGGTGCGTCGGTTTCGTTGGGCTTCATCTGAAGTTGATAGTACCAATCGGCAACGCCTCCGTTTGCTTCGCGCTCCTCGAAGCCCCCATTGCGGATCCGCGGATGAAGCGGATCGAATTTGATCGTGCGTTCCTTGTCGGACCGTCCCGTCATGGGCACGAAAATCGTCGGCAACAAATCCCGTCGCTCCAGCCGCCCCTTCTTTTTTTCCAGCAGCGTCAGGGCCTGCTCGTAGCGATTGCCCAGCGGCAAGACCATGCGGCCTCCGTCTTTGAGCTGATCGACAAGCGGCTGCGGGATTTTTTCGGGAGAGCAGGTGAGGATGATCTTGTCGAACGGCGCCCGCTCGGGCCAGCCGAGATAACCGTCGCCAATTTTCGTTTTGACGTTCTTGTATCCCAGGCGCTGGAGCCGTTTCTCGGCGGTCCTTCCCAATGCGGAAATGATCTCGATCGAATAAACCTCGTTGACCAAGAGCGACAACACGGCAGCCTGATACCCGGTCCCCGTGCCGATTTCGAGCACACGGTCGGTGGGCTGTGGATCGAGAGATTCCGTCATGAAGGCCACAACAAACGGCCAGGTAATCGTCTGCTTGTAGCCGACAAGCAGAGACGAGTCCTCGTAGGCTCGTGGCCGCTGTGACGAGGGAACGAACTCGTGCCGGGGGACGCGCCCCATCGCGGCCAGCACGCGCTGGTTCTTGATCCCCTCTTTGACCAGGTATTCGGAGACCATCCGCTCCCGCGCGCGGTCGTATTCCTCGCGAATCTGCGCGAAAGATTGGGAACGACTCCCTAAAGCGATCGCGACAGCGACAAGCAACGGCAGGAACCGGGACCAACAATGCGACAGCATGGCTTTCGCTCCCCTGGCCAGGTCCCCTGATCCCTATCCCCTATTCATCTTGGCTGTGCCGTCATCGTGATGGCATCGACGTAAAGCCGGCCTGTCGCCCCGTTCAAGCCGATGCGAATCACCGCCTCGCGTGCCGTGTCGGGGACTCGAACGCTGGCGACGACGTCGCGCCAATCAAACGTGCCGATCCAGCGGGCAATAATCGTATCGCCGAGCGGGCGACGGCTGACGTCGTAGAAGTTCACTTGCAGATTGGCCTTGTTGTACTGTTCGGGGCCGTCGACGATGTGGTCGGCACGAACCTTGAGATTGAACCGCAGCGTCCCAATCGAGTGGCCGTCGACGGCCATTCCCTGCAGGGCTTGCGAGATTCGTCCGGGATCGTCGTTCTCGAATTTCGCGCAATACTTCCCGTCCGGCACATCGTCTTCGGCCAGCGTCATTTGCCGCAGGTAATACCAGACGGACGGTTCGCCGTCCGCATCTCGCTCCTCGAAACCGCCGTTCTGGATTTTCGGGTTGAGCGGGTCGGGTTTCACCGCCCGTTCTTTTTCGGAGCGGCCCGTCATGGGTACGAACAGCGTGGGAATCAGGTGTTTGCGGACGAGTTTGCCCTGCTTCTTTTCCAGCAGATAGATGTCCTGATGAAAGCGCTCTCCCAGCGGAATGATCATGCGGCCCCCCTCGCGCAGCTGGTCAACGAGCGGCTTGGGGACATTTTCAGGCGAGCACGTGACGATGATTTTGTCGAAAGGCGCATACTCGGGCCAACCGAGGTAACCGTCGCCGACCTTCGTTTTGACGTTTGTGTACCCCATGTTCTTGAGTCTCCGCGCGGCCATCCTCCCCAGCGGCTCGACGATCTCGATGGAGAAAACGTCCTTGACCAGATGCGACAGGACGGCCGCCTGATAGCCGCTTCCCGTGCCGATCTCGAGCACGCGGTCGGTCGGTTGCGGGTCGAGCGCCTCGGTCATGTAGGCGACGACAAAAGGCGGCGAGATGGTCTGCTTGTACCCAATCGACCAGGCCGCATCGACGTACGCCTTCGGCCGCAGCATGAGCGGCATGAATTCGTGCCGCGGGACTGTCCGCATGGCTTCTAACACGCGCGGATTCTTGACGCCCTCCTTCTGGATGTCTTGCGACACCATCCGCTGGCGCGCTTTGTCGTATTCGGCGCTGGTCTGCGCAAGTCCGCGACCAGTTGCGGCAAAGATAAGAGATAGCGCGACCAGAGTGGAAGATAGGCGGACAGGCATTCGATAACTCACAGCAAACCGTCGGCCGGGTGCGTTCGGGATCCGGGGGGATGAGTTTTTGCAACGCCAGACGCCCGACTCCAGGCGCCAGACGGTTCAGGAGGGCGCCCTTTATTGTGAAAACTTACGACAGCGACTTCCAGCGTGGACCGGTCAGCCGCGAGGGTGGCACCGCTTGTGGATGGCCTTGAGACGGCTGTGCTCGACGTGCGTGTAGATTTGCGTCGTCTGCACGCTGGCGTGGCCGAGCATCTCCTGCAGGGCGCGAATCTCGGCACCGCCTGCCAGCATGTGCGTCGCGAACGTATGTCTCAGCGTGTGAGGACTGACGTCGGAACTCGACCCGATGCGAGCGGCGTATTTCTTGACCAGGTTCCAGATCATGATCCGCGACAGAGAAGTTCCCCGCCGGGAGACGAACAGCCGGTCGGAATCCAACCGTCCCGCGAGGCGGGGCCGCTCATAATTCAAGTAGGCCTCGATGGCCGCGCGGGCCACCGGGTTCAGGGAGACCATCCGCTCTTTGTTGCCCTTGCCCAAACAACGACAAAAACCTTCGTCAAGATGCACATCGCTCAGCCGCACGCCGGCCGCTTCCGAGGCCCGGCAGCCGGTCGCGTACAAAAAGCACAACAGCGCCCGGTCGCGAAGCGGAAAGCGATCGTCTTGCGTCGGAGCCGCGAGCAACTGATCCACGGCCTCGGGGCTGAGGACTTTGGGCAGATGCTGCCACAATTTGGGCGAGCTCAACAGCTCAACCGCACTTTCGGTCAATACGCCGTCGAGGACGAGATACCGAAAGAACATTTTCAGCGAGACAAGGTGCCGCGCCACGGACGAGGAGGCCAGCTTCCGCTGATGCAGGTGCTCCAAGTATCTCGAGAGGAGCTTGAGATCGACCTTGAACACGGAGCCGGACCCGCTCCGCTCAAACCACTCGAAGAATTGCGTGAGATCGGTGCGATAGGCCGACAGCGTATTGCGGGCCATTCCGCACTCGGACTCCAGGTAATTCAGAAACGCGGGAAAGTGGACCGCAGGCCCCGGCGCAATTTGTGTTTGCGTTTGACTGGCACTTGGTGGACGCTTGCGCGGAGGCACGGCCGGTGTCCTGTTGTTGGCTGTGGCCATCATCGGACAACGCCGCGATGCACCTTGAGGCTCGCTCTTGGCGCGCGTAGCTTATGCATCAGCACGACTCTGCCTGGCACAACGCGCGTGCACCCAATCCACATACTCGGAGCAGACGATCTATGGCCTGCCGACTCGATTAGCTAGCCGGCACCGACAGGTTGCAGCGGATTCTTTCCGTTAACGAACGTTTCGCTGCGACCGTCGTCGTCGAACTCGACAGTGATCGTCCGATTTTTGGCGAATCCGCCGATTTTGACGATGCGGCCCACGCCGTATTGCGGATGGCGGACCGACTTGCCCACGGCGAATCCAAATGGCAGCTCGGCAGCCCGGGCGGCGGCACCCGCCAGCAAGTCGGCCCCGCTCATCAAACGGGGGCGATTGGAAGAACCGGACGATACCGAAGTCGAATCGGCAAGGCGACCGCTTGGGCGGCCGCGGCCCGAGTCCGCGTCGTCGGGCGACTCCTGGGAGACGTCGTCGTAGTCGGTTTCCGGATGGATGTCGTCATCTGCTTCCGCATGTGGCGTCCAAGTCGAGTTTGGCGAGGAGATCACGGTCTCCGAAACACCGATTTCCCGCAGAAACTCACTGGGAATACTCGAGAGCAATCGTCCGCGGGTCTCCCGGTTGTGCGTGCGCGTAAGGTAGAGCCGTTCGCGGGCGCGGGTCATGCCGACAAACAGCAGCCGACGCTCTTCCTCGTATTCGCCGGGATCGTCGGTCCGCAGGGCCCGTTCATGCGGCAACAGGGTTTGCTCCACGCCCACAATATAGACGACGGGAAATTCGAGCCCTTTTGCGGAATGCAGCGTCATCAGTGTCACCTGGTTGGCCGTGCCGTCGACGCTGTCGACGTCGGCCACCAGGGCGGTCGTTTCGAGAAAACCCTCGAGCGTGGGATTGCCCTCGGCGATGCCGTCGTATT
>CAYWOV010000385.1:0-4553 GCA_964459965.1 uncultured Planctomycetaceae bacterium
GCGCCTGTCCGGCGGACCAACGGACGCCCGCATTTTCATCGTTGAGCGCCTCAGCCAACGCAGCCGCCGACGCCGGATCGGCAATCCCCTCGAGCGTCTTCGCGGCCTCCCAGCGCACGTGTTCGTCCGGGTCGACCAGCTTGTGCAAGAGGGGGATAACGGCGACATGTCCCAAGGCGATCAGTTTGGCCCGTGTGGCCTCCCGTTCGGCCACGTTCTTACTTTTCAGGGCGTCGATTAGCGACTCCGCGGTCTTCTGCTCCGCTCCCGAGGCCGATTCTTTCGCATTGCTCATCGTTCAAACTGCCTTTTTTGTGTGAGGGTGCACGCGAACTCCAACGAGCAGCTCGTCTGGCCGCCGACTTCCGTCCGAGCCTTGAGGAAATAGGCGGACGAAAGTCTCTCAATCAGCTCAGCGTGGATGTCGAGCGTCTCGCCTGGCCGAACCATCCGGCGGAATTTCACATTGTTGAGACGCGTGACGACCGGCATCTCGTGACCGCTGGACGGTGCAAACTGGGCAATCAGCAGCGCGCCAGTCTGAAAAGCCGCTTCACATTGCAAGACGCCGGGAAGTACCGGAAAGTCCGGATAATGGCCGGCGAAAACATCGAGGTTGGGGTCCAGGTATTTGCGGGCATGAATCGTGCGGTCTGTTCGCTCCACGACTTCATCGACCCACAGAAACGGCGCTCGGTGCGGGATGACTTGCTGAATCTCTTCGCAGTTCAACATTCCATGAGTCCAAGGTCCCCCTCAGACCGTCGCCGCCGCAGGCGTCAGATATTTGTCGACTTCGTTGGCGACGATCACCCCGTAATTCATCGCACCTAGCCAACCGGACATGATAATCCCCACCGAGCCGGCATGGAACAGGCCCGAAATCTGTTCCGGGATCTGCTTGCTTACCTTTAGCCCTTCAAACTTCGTGCCAAACGAGGCACCCTGAAGATGCCGTGTGTAATGCTCGAACGTTCGCGGCGTCGACGCCTCGATGTGATCAATCTTTTCGCGGACGCCGGGAACATAGCGTTCCAGGCAGTCGAGAGTCGACTGTTCCAGATCCCGTTTCGACGCTACGTACTCGTCCTCAGAAAGTGCGGCCCAGTCTCGATAGTTGGCGTTTGTGGAAGACACGACGACATACCGATCGCACCCTGGACGCGTGCTCGGATAATAGAAGGAAAAGGTGCGGCTGCTGATGTTTCGGCTGAGCATCGCATCAATATCGAAGCCTCGATGCTCGGAATGAAACAGCAAATCGCCGTGATAGTCGAAGCCTTCGCCCGGTTTAAGTGCGATGTAGACCTGGCAGCTGCTATTGTTGAGCCGAACGGCCCGTGCTTCGTCGACAAAATCGGGATCCAGATGCTCCGGCCCAACAAGCTTAAGGACGGTCGTCTTGAGATTCGCGTTGGAAACAACCGACCGAGCACCAATTCTCCGTCCATTGACGATCACGCCACACGCGCGGCGTGTCTCGTCGACTTCGATTTTCTCGACGAGGCAGCGGATGCGGATGTCGACTCCATTTTTCGTGAGCTCGTCTTTCATCTCGCCGACCAACTTGTCGGTGCCTCCCTCGAACGTGTAAACGCCCTTCTGCATGAAATTGGAAAAAACAATTCCGTACGTGATGGCGGGATCTTCGAGAGTCGATCCGTTGGCATAGGTAATCGGCTCCATCAGCAGCCGCACGACATCGTCACGACCGGGGAAAAACTCCTCGAATAACTCGCGCACCGTCTTCGTCTGGTCATCGTAAAAATTCATGCCGCGCGCCGCGTCGAAAAATCGGTTCACGACTTCGGGCGAAACGCCGAATTGCGTCGTCAATAACCGTGTGAAGTCGGCCCGATCAAAGGTCGTTTGGAGTGAGAATTGCGGATTCTCGAAGCGAATCCCCCTGAGTTGCACAATCGAGTCAGCAATTTCTTGCGTCCAATACTTGCGGCAACTTTTGATCATTCCAACGGGGAAGCCGTGAAGCGAGATATCGAAGATATGACCATTTTGGCGTTTGAACCACGTCGCCATTCCGCCCAGCTGGTAGTGATGCTCGAGGAGTAACACAGAGTGGCCGGCACGAGCCAGAACATTGGCCGAAGTGAGCCCCGCCAGACCGCTTCCAATGACTATGACGTCGTATTCGTCACGGACGTCGCGGAGAAAGTCTTTGGTCATGGAACAGGACCGCCAAGAATTTCAAAATCCCAGCTTAGATACTCGCGCACGATTTCGGCAATTTATCGCCTGGGGATTCGGCCACCGGACTTTGAACTTCGGGCTCATGCCAAAACGTCCGCGATGGCCGAGCACAGCGGGGGAATATTCTCTTCCGTCATGCCGGCTACGTTGATCCTCCCCGAGCCGACAATGTAAACCGAGTGTTTTTCCCGCAAACGGCGGACTTGGTCCGGATTCAAGCCGGAGAACGAAAACATGCCGCGCTGTCTTGTGATGAAGGAAAAATCCCGCCCCACCCCTTTCTCAGAGAGCGTGCGGACAAACAGGCTCCGCATCCCATTAATTCGCTCGCGAATCTGGCCCACTTCCCCCTCCCACAGGACGCGAAGCTGGGGATCGGACAGAATGGTAGCGACGATTGCGGAACCGTGCGCCGGCGGATTGGAATAATTCGAGCGAATGCACACCTTGAGCTGACTCATGACGGCCTCTGCCGCCGTGCTGGTTTTGCAAACCGCCGACAAAGCGCCGACGCGTTCGTTATACAATCCGAAATTCTTCGAGAACGAACTCGCGACCAACAATTCCTGACCAGCTCGAACCAGAGTGGCCAATCCGGCCGCATCTTCCCGAATTCCCTCGGCCAGCCCTTGGTAGGCAAAGTCGACCAAAGTCAGCAATTGCCGTCGCGAGATGATTTCTGCAATACGCGACCACTGTTCCGGGGTGGGATCAATTCCGGTCGGATTGTGGCAGCAGCCATGCAGAACCAAAAGATCGCCAGCGGGGATGTCGGCAAGCACCTGGAGCATCCTCTCCAGTGCCAGGCCATTGGTGGCGGGATCAAAATACGGATACGTTCGTACGTCCAATCCGGCCGCCTGAAAAATCGACGGGTGGTTAGGCCAGGTCGGTTCGCTCAGCCAAACGGTTGATTTGGGAAAGTTCCGCTTGATGAAGTCGGCGGCGACCCGCAAAGCGGCCGTCCCGCCTGGCGTCTGCACAGTCGCCGTTCGGCCCTCAGTGAACACCGGGTTGGAGGGACCCAAAACCAACTCCTGCACCAGTTGCGCGTACTCCTGCGACCCCTGGATAGCGACGTAGTCCTTGGTCGTTTCGTTGCGAAGAATGCGACCCTCGGCCTCTTTCACACAACGCATGATCGGGGTCTTGCCGGTTGCGTCCCGGTAGACGCCGACGCTGAGGTTAATCTTACGCGGATTGGAGTCGGCTTTAAACGCGTCACTCAGTCCCAAGATGGGGTCCTGCGGAGCATTTAAAACGGTGTCAAAGGGCATCACCAGTTCGCCTTGAGGGCTACCGCAATTCGGCCATCGATTGTTGGGACGTGCGCATTCTGCGTCAAGTCCTCGCGAATTGTTCCGCGGATCGCGATCGAACGCGTGGCCGAGTACGGACGAACGTTGCTGAACGAATAACTGGCTGAGCATCGCCGACTCGACGTCTTGAATTCGCGACTTCCGTTCGCGCGCCAAGCGGCAATCACCTGTCGCCAAACGATTTCCGCTTGACCCATGTTTTGGATCGCACTATAAGACCGCCCCGCGTTCACGACACAAGTTCCATCGATTGATTTCAGCGCGTCGCCGCTGTCCAAAATTTGCATTAGAGACTGACAACCGGAGCCGAATCGAGTCACGTGCTGGTTGCTTCGCCTTTGGGTGCCGTTGCGAAGTAGCTGTGAACTCAAGGGCGCCCTCAACGATAATCAAAGGAGATTGTCGAACATGGCTACGACGAAAAAAAGTTCCGCTGGCAAAGGCAAAAAGACGACACGCAAGAGCGTGTCCAAGTCGACCAAGTCCCGCACCGGCGCGAAGAAGTCCCACAAGGCCAAGAAGACCGTCAAGAAGTCGATCAGCCGGCGCAAGTAGGCCGCAGCGGCTGAAAAAACTGGTTTTTTACGACCAAAACAGGCTGAGCGTGATCTCGCTCGGCCTGTTTTTTTGTTTGTGCCAGCACCTCGTACGTGCCAATCGTCGCGTGCGAATTGGCGCTCGTTTTGTCGAGCCGTATTATGGGGCTCGACGAAGGAGCAAAACATGAGCGTCGCGCCTCTGAAACAGCGGACGGCCTGGAAGCGGCTGGAACAACATTACGAGGCAGTCCGCGAGCGTCATCTTCGCCAACTCTTCGCCCAAGACCCGCAACGAGGCGAACGGCTTTCCCTCGACGCGGTTGGCCTCTTCCTCGATTACTCGAAGAACCGCCTGACCGACGAAACTCTGGCGCTGCTTTTTCAATTAGCGCGCGAATCGGGCCTCGCGGAACGCATCGAGGCGATGTTCCGTGGCGAAAAGATCAACCTCACGGAAAAGCGAGCCGTTCTCCACGTCGCTCTCCGC
>CAYWOV010000386.1:0-4551 GCA_964459965.1 uncultured Planctomycetaceae bacterium
CGATAGCCGTTCAGCACGACCGAATAGTCGAGGATGAACAGATCGCCCAATTTCAACCGGTACGAAGTGGGAAGACCACCGAGATTCGGCTGTTTCATTGTCGTCGCACGGAAGTCTCCGTAAATCAGGCCGGGACGCGTGGCCGTTGCCAGGGCGGCACTAAGCACCTCGCGGTAGACGTCCATCTCGGAAATACCCGTGCGGATAACTTCCCACGCGCGCGCATGGCCAGCGTCAGTGGCTCGCATGCATTGCCGCAAGAGTGCGATCTCGTCCGGCTCCTTTTGACGTCGCAGGGCGCGAATCTGCGTCCCCAAGCTTAGAGCATTCAATGCGGACGGTGGATTGCGGATGTCGCGAAGGGGAAGAACGTCCCATGCAGCAACGGGGAGCCACTCCGTCTCGACGAGTCCTGGTCGTCCGGCCAGTGTCGTTGCCACCTGGCGAAGCGCATTGACCAGCGAGTGATCGCGATTGGGTGCCGAATGTTTGTGGTCATACCACGTGTCGACGATCGTGCGATCGCAATGAGGATCGTGTGCGCTGGTGTCGACCGCTAGATTGTCGCTCAAGAGTGTGGCGCCGTTGTCTCGCTCGAGAAGCAACAATCCCCGCTCTCCGGCCGAATAACTGAGCGGGTGCACCCAGAAGTTGGCGAGGTAATTCACATGCCGCGGGTCGGCGACCAACAGCCATTCGACGTCCGCGGGAAGACTTGCCCACAGTCGACGACGACGCGACGCGCAGCCCTCTTTCGTCAGCATCCAACAGATCCCCGGTGCGATCTCGTGAGGCGGTTTGAACGACGAAGGACAAGTGGCCGGCCAGCCCATTCGATTTGAATGCGAGACTTTCCGCGACGGCTTGACTGGACTTTACTCGGCACCATGGCATGCCAGCCAACGTTCCGCGTCCAACGCGGCCATGCAGCCGGTACCGGCCGCCGTAATCGCCTGGCGATAGTAATCATCGGCGACGTCTCCGGCGGCAAACACGCCCTCCACGCTCGTGTAGGTCCGCGCGGGAGTGGTCCATTTAATGTAACCCTTTTCCGTCAGAGCAAGCTGGCCGCCTAAAAAGTCGGTATTCGGCGTGTGCCCGATAGCGGCAAAATAACCGGACGCAGGAATGTCTTCCGCTCGGTTTTCGACGGAAGTACCGCGAATGCGGACACCGGTGACTCCCTCCTTCTCGTTTCCCAACACCTCATCCACACGCGAGTTCCATTTGACCTGAATTTTAGGGTTCGCCAGAGTACGGTCGGCCATAATTTTGCTGGCCCGGAACTTGTCCCGGCGATGAACGAGGTACACAGTCGCGGCAAACTTCGATAAGTAAGTCGCCTCCTCCATCGCGCTATCGCCACCGCCGACAACGACCAATGGCTTGTTGCGAAAACGCGGGAGGGCTCCATCGCAAACCGCGCAAGCCGACACTCCACGATTTTTGTAGAGATCCTCAGAGGGCAATCCCAAATAATTGGCCCGGGCGCCCGTCGCAATAATGACGGACAGACTTTGGATCTCTTGGCCACCCAATAGTTTGAGCTCAAACGGATGCCGGCCAAAACTCACTTCAACCACGTCGTCGGTCACGATTCGAGTACCAAAATTGACCGCCTGCTGACGCATTAGCTCCATCAGTTCGGGACCGGCCACGCCATGACCCACATGCGGGGGCATGTATTTTCGACGGTCCTTTCCGATGGCCGAATCGAGATACTCGTCGAGACGTCCAGCCGTAAATCCCGGATAGTTCTCCACTTCAGTAGTCAAAGCCAATTGACCGAGTGGAAGAGTTCCCTTGATACGGTTCTCCTCGATGACAGCGCCTTCGACGACGAGCGGATGAAGATTGGCCCGCGCGGCATAGATCGCCGCAGCCCAACCCGCGGGGCCTGAGCCGACGATGACGACGCGTTCAACACCCTCGTTCACGGCGGCAATTCTCCTTCCTGCACCTAAACCCTGCCCAGCGAACGATACATGAGGGGTCAAGGCCTCGCAACTGAATGCAGCCACCCCAGGCTGGCGCTCACGCTTTTGGGTTAGCGCGCAAAAAAAGGCGTTCCGATCAACACGGTTGGTCGGAACGCCTTCCAAAATCCAGGTAGCAAGTGCGGGCCAACGCTTGCTTCCCGGCGTTTTAGATGTATTGCATTCAATGTGCCGAAATGACAAGAAACAATGGCTTTGTTCGTATCATCAATGCTTTAAACGATTTAAAACAATCTGTCCAATTTCTAGGAATCTCCCGCAGTGCAAATGAACTGTATTAAAAAGCTACAGGCGCTCGAAAATCGAGCGCGCAGATTATAGACAGTTCGAATTCGCGCGTCGCCGAGAGGCCGTGCTTGTCAGCACAGAGCCTTGAATGGGATACTGAATCCCCCATGGCAATTGCAGATCGCTCGCCTCGCGACCAAAACACTCAGCCGATGACGGTTCCACGATTTCGGGCCGCCAAGGCAAAGGGACACAAACTTTCTGTCCTGACAGCCTACGACCATCTGTGGGCGGGCATCGTTGACGCCTCAGGGGTCGACGCGATTCTTGTGGGCGATACCGTGTCCATGGTGGTCCAGGGCCACTCAACGACGCTGCCCGTGACTCTCGATGAGATCATCTATCACGCCGAAATGGTCGTGAGGGGCACGCGGCACGCGCTTGTCGTCGCCGACATGCCGTTCCTTTCGTTCCAAGTTAGCCCATCTCAAGCCATTGAAAACGCAGGCCGCATTCTGAAGGAAAGCGGAGCCGCCGCTGTCAAACTTGAGGGGGGGGTTTCGCAGGCGGAAACGATCCGGGCACTGACGGTGGCCGATATTCCCGTCATGGGCCACATTGGTATGAAGCCGCAGTCGATTCATTCAGTCGGAGGAATGGGCAAGATTCAGCGAGATGAAGACGTCCTCGTGCAAGATGCGAAGGCCGCGGAGGCCGCCGGCGCATTTGCCATTGTTCTCGAACTCATCCCGCAAGCGATCGCGGCGCGGATCACGCGGGAACTGACGATTCCCACAATTGGAATTGGCGCGGGCCCGGCCTGCGACGGACAAGTGCTCGTGCTTTACGACATGCTGGGACTGACCGGTGAGTTCCACCCGCGCTTCCTGAAGAAGTTTGCCGATCTGCGATCAGAAGCTCTCGACGCGATGACCCGCTACGTGGCCGAGGTACAAGCGGGCACTTTCCCCGGCCCCGAACACAGTCATTGAGTCCAGCGGTTCTTCGGATTGCCGGGACCCGTTCGCGGATCGCGTTGCGGCAACTGATCGGGCCTCGCTAGAATCACAGAGGTCCCCCTCCCTCAAATGTCGGTGGAGCGCCTGCCCGCCTTATGCTCCGCATCCTAGGCCATCCCAAACGCCTTTGCGACGGCATCACCCGCCGTGATTTGCTTCACGTCGGCGGCGCGGGATTTTTGGGGCTCGGACTGAATCGCTTGCTGGAAGCGAATTCGGTTCAAAATGCTTCGCCCGTGGCCCGCTTTGGGCGCGCCAAGCACTGTATCTTGCTGTTTCTGTACGGATCGCCAAGTCAGCTTGAAACGTTCGACATGAAGCCGGCCGCCCCGCTGGAAATTCGCGGGACGATGAGGCCGATCCCAACATCCGTCCCCGGGCTGGACGTGGTGGAGCATCTGCCGCGCGTGGCTCGAATCATGGATCGAACGACAGTCGTCCGATCGGTCACGCATCCCTATCCGATTCATGGTGTCGCTTTTGCCACCACGGGCGTGCCAAGCATCGACGCGGCCATGGAGCTGTCTCCCACCGATCCGCGTCACCAGCCGTATTTTGGTTCGGCACTCGAATATCTGTTGCGTCGGAGGGGTTCGCTAGCTCCAAACGCGGTCGACAACGTGTTTCTTCCCTTTCCCTTCAGCAGCCAGCGGACCGATCAGCCTCTGCGGGCCGGCCCGTACGCGAGTTACCTGGGGGCCGCCTATCATCCGAAATGGACCGAGTTTGTCGGGGAAGGGACAAAGGTCGTCGATAAAGCGCGTCCGGGATTTTCGTTCCACGGCAAGGAGCCGTATCTCGGCTGCACGCCGGCGAGCTATTTCCGGATGTCGGACACGTCGGTACCTTCGGGGATGACTCTCGATCGATTTGACCGCCGTCGCCGACTGCTGGTGCAGTTTGATTCCGGTCGCAGAGATCTGGATCAGTCACTGGCCGGAGTTCCTTTGACGCGCTTTCAGCAGACAGCCTTTTCGATGCTGACGTCGCCAAAAGTTTCCGATGCCCTGGACGTGCGTCGCGAGACACGAGCGACGCGCGACTTGTACGGGATGACGTTGTTCGGCCAATCATGTCTGGCCGCACGCCGACTCGTCGAAGCCGGAACGCGGCTGGTTTCCGTTTTCTGGGACGAGTACGGATTGGCCGGCGACGCCTGGGACACGCACTTTGATCACTTTCCGCGGATGACCCAACAGCTTCTTCCACCGTTCGACCTCGCATATTCGGGTTTGATCCTCGATTTGGAGCGGCGCGGACTGCTCGACGAGACGCTGGTCGTCTGTATCAGCGAACACGGCCGCACG
>CAYWOV010000387.1:0-4550 GCA_964459965.1 uncultured Planctomycetaceae bacterium
CCGATCCGTCGCCGGAAACGGCAACGGATGATATCGAGCGCGGCATGCTGCACTTTCGCGAGAACAAGATCGCCGAGTCGATCCGCGATTTCGATCGCGCCGCCGATATTGATCCCCCAAGGGCACCACAGTTGTGGCAGCGAGGAATCAGCGATTATTACGCCGGGAAGTTCCGCGACGGTCGGCGACAATTTGAGTTACACAAGACCGTCAATCCGGGCGACGTCGAGAACGCCGCCTGGCACTTCATCTGCGTGGCGCGGACGGACGGCATCGACGCGGCCAGGAAGGCCTTGATGAATATCGATCTCGCTCAGGATAGCCGCGTTCCGATGGCCGAGATCTACTCATTCTTCGGCGGTCGAGGTTCGGAGGCCGCCATCCTCGCAGCAGCGAAGAGAGCCAACACGGAGAGTGCGCGGATGTATGCCCACCTCTACCTTGGTCTCTACTTTGAGGCGGCCGGCGACGTGCGTAAGGCGCGAGAGCACATGAGCCTTGCGGCCGCCGCGCGGCTGCAAAATGACTACATGCACGACGTCGCCAAAATCCACTTGCGGCAGCGCAACTGGGATCGATAACAACGACGAAATGACCGCAAATTCTCAGCTCGGTCAATCGGCCGTTGTCTCGGCCAACGGTGTCTCGGCGGATTTGACGAAATCAAGGTCGATCACCGACCGCGTACCCCAAAGTCGGACGCGGCGACGGTCGTGTTCGTAGGTCAGTTGGAGGATGCGGTTGGGATACTTATTGTTCTCCAAGCCGAGCGTCTCTCCGGTGCGGGCGTCGACGACCTCGACCAACATCGAGCGGTGATTGCCGTTCATTCGATCGCCCACCGAAGAGAGCATCACCAAGACCGGAAGTTGCAGCGAGGGCGTCCGCAAAATGGTTCGTTGCAGGAATGCCTGCTTCCAGGCGATCTTGCCGCTCTTGCGGTCGATCGCCACGAGGTCGCCTCGCACGTCAACGCGCGGCAAAACCGTGTCGGTGCCGAAGAAATAGTTATAAAACCGGGGTTCGGGCGGAGATTGTACGGGTTGCAAGTTTACGTAATAGCGGGCCGAGTCGCGAAAGAATGCGAGCTGGTAGGCGTTTTGGACTTCTCTCGTCGACAATTGCACGGAGACGCGGACGGCGCCCGTGCGACAGTCGACGATCTCGAGAGTGCTGTCTTCGCAAACGACGGCAACCTCATCGTCTGACGTTTCTTTCCAGAGCACGCGGTCGGAAATCGGCCGGTCGTACAACACTCGATCTCCGAGAGGATCCCAAATCCGCAGGTGGCGATTTGTTTCTTCCGCCGTGACGTAAAGCAGTCGACGGCCGAAGATGCGGCGATCCTGTGCTTGCCGCGACTCGCTGTCCAGCCGTCCTTGCCGAAGCTCTTCGCCCGTTGTCGTGCGGTAGAGCGTGTAACCAAGATGGTCCGGGGCAAGCACCACGATGACCTGCTCGTCCCCGAAGATCCCACGGATCGGATCACTCGCCAGGCCCGACTGCGGATCGAGATCCGTGCGCTGCCATAAGATCTTCCCGGTCCCCGGGTCAACCACGAACAGGTTGCCATGCGATTGAAATACGCAAAACGTGGGCCCGCTAGGGCCGACGAGCGCGGGATCGACGTCTAGGGCGATCTGCGGCGGCGATGTCGTCCACAGCGGCTTCTGCCGATCTCGCTGGAGCAGCGAGATGCCGTGGAGCGCGCCGCGACTGCCGAGCGGCAGGAAGTGTCCCACTTGCGAGTTTGTCGCCACAATCGAACCGCTGTACGGAGCCGGGACGTGCAGCGTGTCGACGATGGTTCCGGACAAACGGTCGACGATGCTGATTTCGGCCGGCGTCGACGATCCGCGATCAATCAATTGAAAAGGGGACGTGGGCCGCGTCACGAAGGGACGCGAGGCATTGGTGTAGGCGTCGTCCAATTCGCGATCGCAATGCTCCGACAGCGTCTGGGTAACGCGCACGCGACGCACCGGCGTTGCTGCCTCGCGCAAACGTTGGTAGGCAAGACGCGCGAGCGATTCCCGCGGGAGCGCGTCGATTTGCGGACGATCCTGCTCGAACAGCAATTCGGCCGCCTCCTCCGGCATGCCGGCACGATCCCAAAGCTGGGCCAGTTGCCGCTCGGCCAAAATCCGGGTCGCCGGCGCGCGGCTGCGTTGATTTTGAATCAGTAGCAATTCGGCCCGCTGGAGTTCGCCGGCGTTCGCCAGCACTTCGGCCAAACGCAGCCGCACGGCGTCGGCGCATGCGGTGTTGGGATAGACAGCCAAGAACCGCTCGAGCGCCGCCCGGTTCCCCGATTTAAGAACTGCCTGCTGTTGCTCGTCGATGCGCACGCTCGCCCGACCAATATCCCGCTGTCCGCTCCTGAACAGTCCCTCGGTGAACTCCATCGCCTGCGACGAAAGCCAACTGCGTGACGACATCAGGCACGTCGAGTCCGTCGGCGAGGGGAGAAGCTCCGCGATTTCGAGCCCCGCGAAGGCGAATGCCGAATTCATCGCGGCGTTGAAATCTCCGCGGCGAAGGTCGGCCGCCGTCTTGGCCTGCAAGAATCTTCCTCGCTCCAGCGGTGTATGGGACAGTTTGTCGAGCTCGTTGAGAATGGCCGTCGGATCGTCTTGATTCGAAGCCAATTGCTGGTAAAGGATGCCACGCAGCAGCCGGGCCCTTTTGTCCGCAATGGCTTGCCTCAGCCCTGTTTCCGGCAATTGTGCAAGATAGTCTTTCGCCGCCGGCCCGCCGTCGAGCGTCAATTCGAGATCCGCTGCAAGTAGCAGGTCTTCCAATGTACGGTCCATGCCCGCCAGGCGGTCTTTCACGTCATTCAAGAGGGCCTCGGCCCGCGGAAAGGCTACGATTTCCCGGGGCCCGACAGACAGGATGAACGGACCGCTCGCAACCAGATTGCCCGGTTTATCCGGGAACTTCTCGTCAATGCCTGCGGTCGCCTCGGCCCGGCGCTCGAAGAGTTGGGCGATCCGTATCATCAAATTGAAGTTTTGAATTTCGATGGCTGCCTCAGACATCCGTTCCGTCGAATGGCGCGCCTCGGACTCGACAATTGAGTTGTCATTTGGTGGGGCGGTCGTGATTGTCGGCTTCACTTCGCTTTCTTCCGGTGCCGTGCATCCGGTCCGCAAACCGGTCCGCATGTCGATCGCGACGACCCGATTTTCAGCCAACGGCAGCAGGTATTGCGTTCCCGCGCGAAGACCGCTGCCAGAGACTGCTCCCGTTCGAGCGGACCAGCGCGGCCGACCATCGGCGACGGACAGCCCGAAGCACGCACGCTCACCCACGACCATCAGCACGCCCTCGGCCGTACCTGCGATGAATTCAGCGTCTCCCCGCGGCTGTCTCCACAGCTTTTTCCCAGTCGCGAGGTCGATGCAATGCAGCGAATCGGATTGCCGCGGCAAGAGGACAATGCGGTTCCCGTCGATCAGCGGCGGATTTTCAAATCCCGTATTCCCATACGGGCGGTGGCTCATGAACGACCAAGCGCTCTCGGACGCCGTTTCGTCGTCGCCGTAGTAGTAGGTCCACAACAGGGCGCCGTCGAGCGCGTCGACGCCGACCATCACGCCCATTTGCGTCGGACAGACAATGACGCCCGACGAATAACAAGGTGTGCAAGCCAGCGTATTGCGCAGCGAATCCTCGTCGATCGGCCGATCGACATAGCTGATCCCCTGAATCCACAGCACGGCCCCAGTATCCGCACGCAAGGCAACGAGATTGAGCTGAGAATCGCATTCCGTCACCGCGTACAAGCGACCGTCGAGCGCGAGCGGCGGACCGAGAAAGAAATGTCCGTGCAGGGGATGGCGCTCGATCTTCACTTCGGGATTTTCCGATTCCGCCCGGTCGATGGCACCATCCCCGTTGCGGTCAAGTTTGCGGAATTCTTCGGGGCTTCCCAGAAACTCGGCTTGCGTAACTCGGCCGTCATCATTGACGTCCATCCGATAAAACCAATGAGCCGTCCCGATTGATCCACCGACCGCCCAGACCGGTTTAACCGCCCCCTCCTCATCGGTGGCCGGTGCGAACAGATCGAGAGCGATCAGCCGGTTGGCGCTGCGGGGCAGACGCTGCGCGCCCTCGCGCGGATCGCCCGGCTCCTCGGGCGACGGCACAGAAGAATGCGGTCGGATGTCCAGCGAATCGATCGCAAACACGCGCCGCCCGTCGGTCGTCAGAGTGCCCAAAATCGAGTTACCAGCGTACGAGGCCATCAAAGCGTCAAGCGCTGCATCGCTGACCGCGCTGCCCTCGCTGTTGGCGGCTCCCATTTGAGCAACGTCGGCCCAGGCCCGAAGGAAGGACGTGCCGGCGGTGTAATTCCACAGCGGTCGCCCGGTCGTCCCGTCGACGGCGCAGATGCCTTCATAACTCCGAAACGCGATTGCCGACCCGGCGACAACCGCAGACTGGACCGCGACGGGCTGCTTGTCGTCTCGCTTGAGGGAGATCTCCCAGCGCCTGACCGCATTGTCGATTTGCTGAAAAATGCGCGCCAGCCCATGTTTCTG
>CAYWOV010000388.1:0-4545 GCA_964459965.1 uncultured Planctomycetaceae bacterium
AGCACCCTTTCGATCAATGGACGCAGGACGACTACAAGGAATTCACCAAGTTCTTTGTGCCGATTCGATACGGCGTCGAACCGGGCGACCGGGAGCAGTATCAGGCGCTCGTCGAACCGGCGCAGACAAGGAGCAAAAAGACCGGCGACATCCGCCGCGAATATCCGCGTCTGTTGGCAGAAGGGAAAGCCTTGCCATTTGAAGAGGTGTTCATCCTTCACCAACCGCTGCGGGGACCCGTCCGAGCACAGCGGCCCCGGCCTCACAAACCCGAGGTCGCCAAAACGGCCGTTGCCAACGCGCCGGTCGTCAAGCCGAGCGCCCGTAAACAGCCCGACGGTACGAAGAATTCGGGTCGTGCGGACGCAGTTGCCAAGCGAAATCCGACGGCCGATAGGAATCGCCGGCCCGTCGTGGCGCAAAAGCCCCAGAAACCGCAGCCAATCGCCCGCAAGCAGCAGCCCCCTCCGGACGTGAACTCGCAAGTCGCTCGCCTCTTGGGAGCCGAGACGATCGATCTGACGCAATACGACGACCCGCGCATTCCGTTGATGAAGTGGCTTCGATCCAAGAACAACCGCTTCTTCGCCCGCGCCTTCGTCAACCGTGTGTGGGCGACCTATTTCAACGTGGGTATCGTCAATCCGCCAGACGATCTCAGCCTCGCCAATCCGCCGAGCAATGCCGAATTGCTCACTTACCTGGCGGACGGTTTCGTGAAGCACGGTTACGACATGAAATGGCTGCACCGCGAGATCGTCAACAGCCGCACGTATCAACTGAGCTGGCGTCCGAACGATACGAATCGGCTCGATCAACACAACTTCAGCCACGCCGTCGTTCGTCGCTTGCCGGCCGAGGTGGCTTACGACGCAATTCGCGAAGCAACCGGCTCCGACACGACCGTGGCCAAGATGTTGAAGGACTGGCGCGATCGGGCCATCGGCGTTCCCGGGTCGGGACGCCGCGGCCGTGGCGCGTCCTACTACGCATTGAGTGTCTTTGGCCGTTCGGTCCGTCAGAGCAATTGCGATTGCGATCGATCCAACGACCCGAGCCTGCTGCAAACCGTGTTTATGCGGAATGACAGCGAAGTCCTCGCGATGGTCGGAGACCCCCGCAACGGTTGGGTCGCTCAGGTCGCCAGCGAACTGCTTCCCAAGCAGCTGCAAAGACGACTGGCGAAAGCCCAAAAACCGGTCGTGCCAAATTCGGCGACGCGTCCGCCGGCAAACGTGGCCAAGCCGGTCAACGGAACGGCACAGGCGAGCGGGAAGGATGCCGCGACATCCGCGAAGCCAGCCACAACCCAGGCCGCGAAGGACACTCGCGGCGTGCCACCGTTGCGTCCCGAACAGAAGGCTCGGCAGATCGCCCGACTCAACGAACGCATCAGGCAGCTTCAAAAGGATGGAAAAACCGATCAGGTGAAACGGCTGACGGCCCAGCTCGAAGAGCTGAAACGTCGCCCCGTCTCAGCTGCGGCCGGCCCGCGCGATCGGGCGCCAATTGCCGTCGCGCAACTCACACCGAAGCAAGTGACAGCCGACAAGAAATCACAGCTGGTGCGGACGGCCTATCTCCGCACGCTGAACCGTTATCCGGACGATCACGAGCAAACCAAGGCTCTCGCTTATTTGAACGATTCCACCAACGTCGTTTCCGGCCTGCGCGATTTAGTGTGGGCCCTCGTGAACACGGAAGAATTCATCGTCAACCATTAAACCTGCAAACTCTCCTGCCGCCTTCAACCTCAAAGAAACAACTTGCCCTCAAGGAACTTGGACCATGGCGATTAATCGGACATGTGACGGCGTCCAACGGCGCGATTTTCTCAAAGTCGGCGCGCTGGGAACCGGTTTGACGTTGGCGGGCTACCTGCGATGGGCGGACGCCGCCGAAAAGGCGACCGGCGCGAAGCCCAAGGCGAAGGCCAAGTCGGCGATCTTCATCAACCTGGGGGGCGGCCCCTCCCACACCGACACGTTCGATCTCAAGCCGACGGCACCTTCGGAATACCGCGGGTCCTTTCAGCCGATCGACACGAACGTCGGCGGCATTCGTATCTGCGAGCACATGCCCAAGTTGGCCGCCAACTTTCAGCACTTCGCCCTCTTGCGAAGCGTGACACACACTCTGGCCGCCCACGAGCTAGGAACGCAGTACGTCATCACCGGCAACAAGCCGATCGCCTCGCTGGATTACCCCAGCTACGGTTCCGTCGTCAGCAAGGAACTGCGCGGGGCGCCCGATCTGCCGCCGTTTGTCGCGATTCCCAACTCGCCGATGGGCACCGGCTTCTTGGGCGTGCAATACTCGGCCCTGAGCACGAGTTCCGTGCCGCGTCCCGGGCAGCCGTACGGCGTTCGCGGGATTTCGCTCGGCAACGGGATTACAGTGGCCGACGTCGAGAAACGCCAACATTTGCTGGCCGATCTCGATACGACGTTCCGCAAAGTCGACATGAACAACTCACTCTTGGACGGGCTCGACCGCTTCGGCCATGAGGCATATCAGATCATCACGTCTCGCCGCGCCCGGACCGCGTTCGACGTCAGCAAGGAATCGCCCACCTTCGCGCAGCCGTACGGCAAGACCCCATTCGGCATGAGCTGCCTCTTGGCAACGCGATTGGTCGAGGCCGGCGTGCGGTTCGTCACGATCGCCTACGGCGGTTGGGATACGCACTACGAAAACTGGAAGGCCCTGCAGAATAAGCAACTGCCCCCCTTGGACGAAGGCCTGGCCGCTTTGGTCAACGGACTGAAATCCAAAGGCCTGTTGGATTCGACGGCGATCATGATGACGGGCGAATTCGGCCGCACGCCGAAGATCAACCCGCAGCGCAACGGCCGCGACCACTATCCGCGAGCCATGTTCATGATGATGGCGGGCGGCGGCATCCGCGGCGGACAGGTGATCGGCGCGACAGATGACAAGGGATTGGAGCCGACGCACGATCCGCACGCGCCGGACGACGTGGCCGCCACATTCTATGGCGCACTCGGTATCGACCACACCAAGGAATATCACACCAACACCGGACGGCCCGTGATGATCGTCCGTAACGGTGAGCCGATCGACACGCTTCTTGCTTGAGTCGTCGCCGTCTTTCCCGTCGGCCCATCCCCGACGCCCGTACGCGGCCCCCGGATTTGATTGTTTCGAGTCCGGGGGTTGCGTCGCGCGCAGGATGGGACGGCATCAGCGAACACGTGGCCAAGATCCGGTCCTTGCGGTCGAAATTTCGCGGGCGATATAATCGGCCGATCGACGCGTCTCTCAACAATCATCAGGACCGCTCATCTCTGACGGGGGAGTTGCCGGTGCTCGTGCGGATGGAGTTGTCCCGGATCGTGATCAGCGACGTGAGCAACGAGCAGATCATCTACCTGCGCGAAGTCGACGGAACACGGATGTTTCCGATCCTGATCGGCCTGTTCGAGGCCACCAGCATCGACCGCCGCGTGAAGGGAGAGATCCCCACGCGCCCGCTTACGCACGACCTGCTCAAGAACGCGATCCAGGAACTCGGGGGCGAGGTGCAGGACGTGGTGATTAACAACCTGATGGATCACACCTATTACGCCGTGGTCCGCGTCCGTGCAAACGGGCAGGTGATGGAGATCGACAGCCGCCCGAGCGATGCGATAGCCCTCTCCGTGCACTTCGATCCGGTCTTGCCCATTTACGTCGAGGACTCGGTCCTTGGCGAAGTCGCCTGAGGCGAGCTGTTTGACGGGCGAGGCGGACCCCTGACGATCCCGGACCGGGATCCGTCCGGTCGGCGGGGTTAGCTCATGCGGTAGAGCGCCGTTCTTATAAAGCGGCGAACCGGATTCAAACGCCGGACCTCGCAACTTCACGATCCGTGCCCGCGAAGGCAGTTGCGCAGGGCCGAGGGCGCTGCCAATGGCAGAAAATTACCTTGCCTGTCTCGGCGCATGAGTTAAGATGCGGGTGCAAGTCTTTTTCTTGACGTGCCGACGGGCGGCAATCTGCCGCAGGCTCGTTTTGCGACATTTCGGAAGAGGAGTTCACAAATGGCTCGCCGACTCTTGTATTGTTGCTCAGTAGTTATCGCTCTGGGAATACTGGTCGTCGTGGGGCTGCGGAGCGAGGCGCTCAATGCCGAGGATGCGCCGGCGGGAAAAAAGAGCGGCGACGTGATTTCGCAATTGGAGAACCGGATCATAACGCTCGAGCGGCGGATTGCCGCCTTGGAAAAACAGAGGGCCAACGGCGAAACAAAATTCCTCGTGCAGCCATTTCCGAAGTTCGCCCCGCGAGCACTCGGCCCTCAGGTCGTACCGCCCAATGATCGAGACCAAAATTGGTGCTACACCATCCTGATCGATGGAAACGCCAAGACTGCCAGGGCCGACCAGCCGCAGACTCAGCGCTGAGGTTTGCGTTCGGCTAGCATGCGCATCAGTTGGTTACACGCCTGTTGAGCTTTCTCGCCCCCCTGGTTTGTCGCCACGAGGATGGCGAGGTTTCGCGCGGGGTACAAGGCGATGCCCGCCATCCAGAATCCGGCCATGA
>CAYWOV010000389.1:0-3247 GCA_964459965.1 uncultured Planctomycetaceae bacterium
ATTGCACTCGCCGGCGTGCTGGCCCTGCGCGCCCCGGGCCAACGACTCGAATGGGATAGCGACAACTTGAAAGTGAAAAACGCGCCCGAGTTGAACCAATATGTCCAAGTCGAGTACCGCAAAGGCTGGACGCTTTAGCGTCGCAAGAGAGGATCCGCAGATTTCGCCGATTGGATTTCTTGAATCTGCGTCGTCAGCGAAATCTGCGGATCGCTCCGTCTCTCTTCGTTCTTCGAAACGATGCAACTTTGAAACGAGACAAGGGGCGTTTCGCACTTTTTAACGCGCAAGCGAAGCAGTCGTCGGCAGGTGGAATCGGCTGGCAGAATGGGCGGCCAGAGCGGAGAAGTTGTCTCTCCTGATCGATCGCGGCGCCGTTCGATTTGCCATCGCGACGAGCCCGTAACGGACCAGGCTGGGCCGATCGTATATTGCTGTCATTCGCACCTCAAACCGCTGATCCGCGACATCGTCGCGCGTCGGAGCCTTTTGCAGGCTCTTGTGCCAGAGAGATGCGAAAAAAGAGATCGCGAAGAGCGCGGCAGCCGCGCGGAACGACCAATGTGAGATCGATGCGGTCATTACCCTCTTTCATGGCTTGAGATCCAAAGAAAACAAGCGCCGAACGGAGAGGTCCTTAACACCTCCGGGGCGCTTTGAGCATTAAGATATTGCAATTTAAGCGCCAACCGGCGGCGATTGCGGCGACCGGCGTGAGTCGCCCGCCTTAACCTCAAATACACAAATGGGTTCACGGCTCGGATTTTTTGCGCGCCACGGCGATCAGAAACGCCTTGTGGCAAATTTTCGCCGTGCGAGGGCTTGCAGTTTAAGCACAATGTGCCAGCGGATTCGGCAGGAAGGAGGAAGGCGCCAACTCCGTCGGTTTTAATTAACTCGGTGCCCGCCAGTGCCGTTGCCGCTTGATTGGCCAAAGGCGCCACGGCCGAACACAGGCTGTCTCAAGTCCGCGAAAGCTGTAAAATCAGATTCACAATTCCATCTGCGACCGCACTCTGACCTCAACGCCGGCGAGGTGACTCATGATCCCGAAACGGTCGAACGTTCTGTGCTGTGTCTGCGCTCTGGCCCTCGCGGTCGGTCGCCCGGTCTTCGCCGGCGACGTGCCGCAATATTCCTACGAAGACATCCACGTCCCCAAAGCCTACGCAGACGAGCCGAAGCGTGAGCACTTCTCGCTCACCGAAGCCTCGCACTATCTCGACCAGGGGGCCAAAGCTTGGAACGGGGCCCGCAAGTGTGTTTCTTGTCACACGACGGGCACCTACATGCTCATTCGTCCGGAGCTGACGAAGCAGCTCGGATCGCCGTCTCCGGAGATGCGCGACAAATTCATTGACGCGTTCAAAGATCTGGCCGCCATGAAACCCGACGAGATCCAAAAATCGACACGGCCCGGCCAGGTGATCTACTCCGCCGCCGGGTTGGCCGAGTGGGACAAGCACGTCACGAAATCGCTTTCGCCAGAAACGGCACAAGCCCTCAAGCTGATGTTCGCCATCCAACGCTCGACGGGAAGCTGGGGCTCGGCCGATTGCTGGCCCCCCTACGAGTCCGACGCCTTTCACGAAGCGACGATCGCGGCGATTGCCGTCGCCGACGCACCGGGGTGGCTGGCGAGCCTGAAGGATCCCGCGCTCAAAGGCGGCGTCGAGCGGCTCAAGCACTATCTGCAGACGGAGAAGCCGCCACACGACTATGGCCGAATCCTGCTCCTCTGGGCATCGACCCGCATGCCGGGTCTGCTCGATAAGGCACAACAAAAGACGCTCGTCGACATGGTCTGGCAGCATCAGCAGTCCGACGGCGGTTGGTCGATCCGCACATTCGCGGCCCCCGAAGCCTGGGGCAGCGGCATCCGCGCCGGCAAACTCCGCGGCGAGCCCGAGTTTCAGCATCCGCCCAGCGACGGCCACATGACGGGCATGGCCCTCGTCGCCCTCCGCGAAGCCGGCGTTCCGACCACCGATCCTCGCATCCAACGAGGCGTGACCTGGCTTCTCAAAAACCAGCGCATCTCCGGCCGCTGGTGGACCCGCTCACTCAACACGGATGGCCGACACTTCATCACCTACAGCGGGACGGCGTTTCCGGTATTGGCCCTGAGCTTGTGCGACGCTCTGCCCGTTGACGCGGCGCGAAGAGGCGACTGACTTCACGCAGGAGAAGTCCTGCCCGGCGGCTTTAAAAGAAAATAGCCCCACGATTCATCGTGGGGTCGGGAGCTCGCCATAAGACTGTCGCCAATCATGCTCGGTTAGGTGGGTGCGGGGTCGTGCGGGGCGAAGAGGGCTAGAATGCCGCCGACAAACATCGTGGCCGCCAGGGCTAACAGACCCCAGGTATAAGTTCCGGTCGTGTCGTGCTCGTGGATCAGGCCGACGGTGCCCGGGCCCAACAGACCGCCGACGTTTCCGAGCGAATTGATCAGTGCGATGCCGCCGGCTGCCGCCGCCCCGCTGAGGAATGACGTCGGCAACGACCAGAAGACGGGCAGCGTGCACATGATGCCCGTCATCGCCAGACATAAACCGATCAGGCCCGCCGCGGGCGTATGCGCAACGGCGCCGAGGATCCATCCCGTAGAACTCAGCAGGGCGGGAAGGCCAACGTGCAGGCGATATCTGCCGGTGCAGTCTGCCCAGGCGCCGTTGATCAGCATGGCAATCAGCCCGCAGACGCTGGGCACCGCCGCGATGAGACCAATCTTGACCTCGTTCGCGAAGGGGAAGCGGTTGCGCATCAGTTCGGGCATATACAGGCCCGCGGTGTTGCTGCCGACCGCGATCGTGAAATACAGCGCGACGAGGAACCACACGCGCGGGTCCACCAGGGCGCGGCGGAAGTCGGTCCCGTGGCGGGTTGACCGATATTTTTCCTCCTCGCCGATGCGATCCGCCAGCCACGCGCGCTCGTCCGCGTTGAGCCAGTGGGCCTGGTCGGGCCGGTCAGTGAGATAGAAGAGAGCGCAGACGCCCAGGAGCACCGACGGAATGCATTCCAGCAGGAAGACCCACTGCCAGCCGTGCAGGCCGCCGACCCGGTCCAGGTACTGCATGATCACGCCCGAGAGCGGGTTGGTGATGATTCCGCCCAGGGCGTTTGCCGCCATGAAGCCGGCCACCGCCCGCGTGCGTTCGCGCAGCGGAAACCAAGAGGTCAAGTAGTAGATGATGCCGGGGAAAAATCCCGCCTCGGCCACGCCCAGCAGAATGCGGACGGTAAA
>CAYWOV010000389.1:3347-4529 GCA_964459965.1 uncultured Planctomycetaceae bacterium
GCCACCTTGCGCATCGTCGACTTGCGCAGCGCGGCCGAGCGTGCCTCGGCGATTTCGAATTCAGTAGACGAGAGACCGTGAGTGCTCACAAGACAAGGTCCCCAAGCGCGAAGGCACCTGATCTTCCGGACATTTTTTTCGCTGGCGCGTCGGACGTTTATTTACGTTTGGCCGCGGTGGACCAGCAGTCTCCTGCTCAGCGTTTGCCCCGACGATTCATCCTAGCAGTCGCCGGATGGCTTCAGGCAGGTCGGCCTCGGGAACTGTGCTTTGCTGGCCCGCTTTGAGATCCTTGACCTGCCACGAGCCTTGCGCGAACTCCGTCTCGCCGGCAATCAAGGCGATGCGGAAGCCTTTGCGGTTCGCGTACGCCAATTGCTTGCCGATCGCCCGCGGGTCGCAGGAGACTTCGGTCTCGATTCCCGCCGCGCGGAGTTGGCGGCCGATTCGCAAATAGTCGCCCGTGTGGGCCGCGTCGAAGAGCAGGACCAAAACGGGAGCCGGCGTCGAAGCGGTCGTGACCGCGCCCAGCTCTTCCATCGCGGCCAGCAGTCGGTCCAAACCGAGGCTTGCGCCCACTCCGGGAAGTTTCTGATTGGTGAAGAGGCCGGCCAGGTTGTCGTACCGGCCGCCCGAACAAACGCTGCCGATGCCGGGCAAGTCGCCCAAGAACGTCTCGTAGATCGTACCCGTGTAGTAGTCGAGACCTCGGGCGATGGAGAGATCGAGCGCGATGCGGTCGGACGGAATGCCCGCCGTTTCCGCCCACGAGAACAGCTCTCGCAACTTTTCGATGCCGCGTAACCCTTGTTCGTTTCCTGCGAGCATCCACTCGACTCGATCCAACATCTCTGTCGGCGACCCGGTCAACTCGGTCATTTTGAGGACCGCATCGGCCTGGACCGGTGTCGTCCCGACCTTTTCGGTCATTTCGGCAATCACCGCCTCGCGGCCGATTTTGGGCAGCTTGTCGAGGGCCCGCAGCACTCCGACCGTTTGTCCGACGAGTCCGAGGTGTTCCAAAAGTCCGTTCAGGACCAACCGGTTGTTGACGCGGATCGTAAACCGCGAGAAGCCGAGCCGGTCCATCAAATCGTGAATCACGAGCAGCGTTTCGGCGTCGGCCACGTTCGAGTCGGTGCCGATCGTGTCGAAGTCGCATTGAATGAACTCGCGAAAGCG
>CAYWOV010000390.1:0-4519 GCA_964459965.1 uncultured Planctomycetaceae bacterium
CGGGTGGCCCGGTGACCAGGATGATGCCTTTCTTTTCCGACGTGAGTTCGCGAACCCGGTCCTTCATTTCCTTTGAAAAGCCGACCTGCTCTGCTGTTTTCGGAGCGCGATCGAGGTTTCGAATTTTGATGGTGAGGCGTTCGGCTCCCTCGGCGATGGGAGTGCTCATCACCCGTAATTCGTACTTTGTCCCCTGCAATTCGGCCCGGATTCCGCCCGATTGGGGCTTTTGCCGGAGTTGGATATCGAGGCCGGAAAGGAGCTTCATCATTTGGGTGACGGCGTGCCCTTGCTGCTTCGACAAACGGCTGCCCGGGTAGGCGATTCCGTCGATCGAAAGGTGGGTCAGGGCGCGGTCACCCTTTGGCTCGATTCGAAGCTGATCTGCCCGACGGAGGAGCGCATCGGTCACCAGTTCCTTGGCAGGAATCAATCCGGCCTGCGCCAAGCGGGCATTTGCGCCCAAATTGGTCTCGCGGCCGTTGAGCGCGCCCTGAAAGAGGACGTAGTCGACATCCTCTTCTTCGTCTGATTCGTCCGATTCGTCGCTTTTTTTTCCGAAGCCGAAGATCACAGAATTACCTCACCGCCAATTCGAGTTTCGCATGTTGATTTGCCCGGTCCGGTTGACCGCAGGCAATTGACGCGGTCCGCGCCTCTTTTCGTTCAAAGCAGCCCGTATCCGACCAGCGTCTTTTGCAACGCGGTCAGCTGAGACTCATTTAAGGGGGTCATCGGCAATCGCAGTTCGCCCGTGTCGCGCCGCAGCATGCGCATTGCGGCTTTGAGCGGAATGGGATTCGTGGCAAGGCCGAGCATGTCGCGGCACAAGGGGAATAACTTCTGGTGCCACTTCTGTGCACCGGCCAGATCGCCCGATTTAAACGCCGATAACAGGGCCTTCACGTCCTTCGGAATGATATTTCCGACGACCGATACGACGCCATGTCCCCCGATCGCCAACAGGGGTAACGTCAGGCTGTCGTCGCCGGAGAGCACCGTGAGATCGGTGAGCGCCAGGATTTGCGAAGCCTGGTCCATCGACCCCGTGGATTCTTTAATCGCAACGACGTTCGGCAGCTCTGCGATTCGGGCAATTGTCTCCGGCTCCATGTTTTTGGCCGTGCGGCCCGGAATGTTGTAGAGCACGATCGGGAGATCGACAGCGCTCGCGACCGCTTTAAAGTGCTGGTAGAAGCCATCCTGCGTGGGCTTGTTGTAGTAGGGGGCCACCATCAATGCACCGTCAGCGCCCGCCTGCTTCGCGAAACGAGTCAGCCGGATCGCCTCGGCCGTGCTGTTTGAACCGGTTCCCGGGACGACTTTGATACGTCCGGCCGCCTGCTCGCAGACCACGGCAATGACGCGTTCGTGTTCGTCATGCGAGAGCGTGGGACTTTCTCCCGTCGTCCCGACGGGACTGACGCAATCCGTGCCCGATTCGACGTGAAAATCGACCAGCCTGCGAATGGCAGCCTCGTCAACCGCGCCGTCCCGAAAAGGGGTCACCAGGGCCACGGTGAGTCCGGCAAATCGCTCGCCCCTGCCTCCCTTTTTATCGGCCCCTCTTTTATCGGCCATGATGCCGCTCTTTCCAATTGATGCCTGAAAGTTGAGCCAGCGCCAGCTCGAGGGCATGCGTGCCGTTGCGGCCATAGCCCTGTGCTTTGACGGCGACGTATAGCTGATACGCCAGCGCTAAGCCCGGAAGTGCGAGCCCCATTCGCCGCGACTCGGCGAGTGCAATTCCCATATCTTTGATGAAGTGCTCGACGAAAAACCCCGGGTCGAAATTGTCGTTCATGATCCGCGGTCCGAGGTTGGACAGCGACCAACTCCCGGCAGCCCCGCTGCCAACCGACTGCAACACCGTGGGCAGGTCCAATCCCGCCTTGTAACCGTAAAGCAGTGCTTCGCAGACGCCAATCATGTTGGTGGCGATCAGGATTTGGTTGACCATTTTTGTATGTTGGCCGGCCCCCGGTCCGCCCTGGTGGACGATTGTCTTGCCCATCGCTTGGAAACAGGGGCTCAACGCTTCGACAACGTCTTTCTCGCCTCCCACCATGATCGAGAGGGTGGCGTTCTTGGCGCCCACATCGCCACCGGAAACGGGTGCGTCGACGCTATAAACGCCCTTCGCTTTCGCGGCCTGTGCGATTTCCACGGCAAGCATCGGTTCGCTCGTCGTCATGTCGACCAGGATATTGCCCGGCTTGGAGCCCGCCAAAGCGCCTTCCGGACCCAAAAGGACTTCGCGGACATCGCTGGGAAACCCGACGATCGAAAAAACCACATCGGACGCGGCGGCGACCGCGCGCGGTGTTTCGGCCCATTTTGCACCTTGGGCCAGAAGAGGCTCAGCCTTCGATTTCGTGCGGTTGAAAGCCGTGACGGCAAAGCCGGCCTTCAAGAGGTGACCGGCCATGCTCGAGCCCATGACCCCCGTGCCGATCCACCCGACTTTCGTCTCGCCTGGTTTGATCTTCGGTACCGCCATCATTGCACCACAACTGGGCCAAACGAGGCAGTATATCTGGCCGAATGTCCGAAGTCATCCAAACGCCGTCGTCAGGCGGCCCCGGTGTGGCCTTTTCTGAGATGCTGCACCCAGGCGGGCGGAATGTTGAGAAAGACCGAATCGCGACTCGCTCCATGACGGGAACGAAACGCACTCAACACGCAGTCGAGCTCGGTCAGACGTGTCCGCTCGGATTGACGCGAAACGAGTCTCCGCAGCGGCCGCACATACATGTACTCGAAATAAGACAGCATGCCGCCGGGAGCCATGAGTTCGTCGAACGCCTGCAAAACCTGTGAGACGAAGGCGGGAGAAAAGTTATTGAAGGGCAGCCCGGAAATGATGTATTGGTATTTCGCGTCGGACTTGAAGGTCTCGATGCCGCAAACATGAACCTGTGCCTGGCCAGCCGCGGGTTGGAACGCAGGATCGCTCTGGAACCGCTGTCGCAGCAGATTCGCGAAGCTCTCGTTCAGTTCGACGAGATCGAGGCGGTCTCCGGGCCGGAGCAATTTCAAAATTCTCCGGGTGACGGCACCGGTCCCGGGTCCCACCTCGAGAATGCGGGCCGGTCCGCGGGGTGCCGCAATATGCCGAGTCATCGCCTGGGCCAAGTGGCGGCTACTGGGGGCGACGGAGCCGGTTGTGTGAAAATGCGTGCGGAATTGGCGAAAAAACTCGACGTGATCCCGAAACATCCGTCAGATGATAAGCGCGACGGGACGGCTTTGCACCTCACAGGCCGGAAGGCTGCTTGTTCGAACTTTGCGCCGAATCCTGTCCGCCATTGAGTGCCGCTTGTCTCTTTTGCACGCGTTTCGCCCAGGCTTCCAGTTCGCTCCGGTCGAGGTATCCGTCGCCGTTGGTGTCAATTTTGGCAAAGTGCTTTTTCAGCTGCTTGGGCGCTTCCGCTTGGGAGATTTTTCCGTCGCCGTCTGCGTCGGCTCGCATGATCATCTCGACCAGTTGGTTTGCGCTCCTGTTCCCGAGTCGTTTTCCCGGACGGATGGACGGACCACTCGTCTCCTCCGCGACATTCGTCGGAGGAGGGGCCATGAACTCTTTCCGATCGAGGAAGCCATCGTGGTTGCGATCCAACTTGTCGAATAGATCGGCGGCTTTGGACAGCTCTTCTTGGCTCAAGCGTCCGTCATGATTCGTATCCAGCAACTGGAAAAAAGCGGGTAATGCGCGATTCTCGCTCGAGTCAGACATTTCCTTGGAGTCGTTGCTCTCCGCAGTTCCTCCATTCACGGCCAGGGCGCCCTTCTTAGCGGCTTTTTTTGCCGATTTCTTTGCGTTGGGCTTGCTCACATTGGCAAGCCCAGCCGTCACGTCTTCGATCGTCAACTCGCCTTTGCCGAGACGGTCAAACAATGCCAGCAAGCGCGGCCGGCCTTCGAGTTCGTCCCGTGTGAGCTTCCCGTCCTTGTTCTTGTCGAGCGCCTGAAAAATACGCTTGGGATCCATATTGGGACGCGCCGGCGGCCCACCTCCCAAATTTCCGATCTTGTTAATGTCGGTGACCGACTCGTCGCTCTGCTTCAGCGCGCGATCGAATTCATCACGAGTCAATTCGCCGTTTTTGTCAGAATCGCCGATCCGCAGGAGCCGCTCGAAAAACTTGCGGTGTTGCGGCGGGATTTCGGAAGCGGTCAGCTTACCGTCACCGTTGACGTCGAGCTTTTTGAAAAGCTCGTCGGTCTTTGCCTCCGGTTCGTCGGAATACAATTGAGTGGCGGTTGCCAGTACGAGCGCCATCGCCGCAAGACTGAAAACTCGCTTCATTTCCGGACTCCCGCCGAGGAAATTGCCGTCCGATCATCGTCATCTGCAAGCTTACGTCGCCACCTCCCTCTTTCAACCCCGAAAGTCTGGCAGAAGTGCCGATTAATCGTGTTCGAACGCGTCGGGCCGGGAATATTTCGGCAACCGATGCGGCCTAAAAGAACCGGCCCGCACCTCAGATGAGGTACGGGCCGGGCTTCTCATTCGTTA
>CAYWOV010000391.1:0-4513 GCA_964459965.1 uncultured Planctomycetaceae bacterium
GGCCGTTTGGCTTTCAATCGTCCGACGGTGTCCGCGTCTTGGTAGCGCACATTTCCGAACAACTCCGAGGCATGACCGACGGCGCCCATGTCGTGGTCTATGGCCACACTCACAAGCCGAGCATCCGGACCGACGAGCGGGGCGTCCTTTTGATCAACCCCGGCGAGACAAGCGGGTGGACGTATCGTAAACCGACAATCGCGATCCTTGAAACGCAACCACTTTCGGCTCAAATCATCGCATTGCCGGCATTGCCTCCGATCCCAGAAAGTTGAGCCACAATCCGCCTTGTGATAGTGAAGACGTCTGTCCTGGACCGACCGGGCGACTGTCGCCACCGGTTTTTGGCCGGTATGATCCTTGGCAGGATGGGATCGCCCGGCAACACGGTGCGCTTGACCGCGACTCGTCTCCACGGAAGGGTGGTTCTTAATGCCGAGTAAGAATGCAACGATGAATGGATCGCCAAAAAAAGAGGGCTGGATCGGATTCGACCTGGGTGGCACAAAGATGCTGGCCATCGTTTTTGACTCCAATTTCAATCCGGGAATCCGCAAGCGTCGGAAGACGAAGGGGCATGAAGGGGTTCAAAGCGGGATTGCCCGAATTATTGAGACGATTTCCGAGGCAATGGCAGAGGCCGGCCTGGAACGCAATAACCTGCGGGGCATAGGTTTGGGGAGCGCGGGTCCATTGGACCTGGACGAGGGAGTCATCCTGGACGCTCCCAACCTCGGCTGGAAGGACGTCCGCATGAAGTCGATCCTGGAAAAGGAGTTCGGCTGTCCGGCGGTCGTCTTAAACGACGTTGATGCAGGAGTTTACGGCGAGTACCGCTTTGGGGCCGCTCGATCCTCTCGCTGCGCCCTCGGCGTGTTTCCGGGCACGGGAATTGGAGGCGGCTGCGTATACGACGGAAAGATCTTCCGCGGTAAGACCAACTCCTGTATGGAAATTGGGCACATCCAGGTTGTCCCGGACGGTCCACTCTGCGGTTGCGGTTTGCGCGGTTGCCTGGAATCGGTCGCGAGTCGTCTGGCGATCGCGGCGGCGGCGGCCCAAGCGGCGTATCGCGGTCAGGCACCCCATCTGCTCGACATCGCAGGCACGAACCTCGACGAAATTCGTAGCGGGGCTTTGGCCGATGCAATCGCGGCCGGCGACACGGTGGTCGAATCGATCGTCCGGTTGGCGGCCAAACACATTGGAACCGCGGTTGCAAGTGCCGTGCATTTGCTGGCACCCGATTGCATCGTGCTGGGCGGCGGATTGGTCGAAGCGATGCCCGAGTTGATGGTCGGCGAGGTGGCGGCGGCGGCCAAGAAGAAGGTCCTTCCCTCCTTTGCGGAGACTTTCACAGTCGTTCCCGCTGAATTGGGTGACGACTCGACGGCGATGGGAGCGGCCGCCTGGGTTCATGAATTCGCGTCCGAGGCGATGGTCGAAAAGGTGTAACGTGGGCGTCCGCTTATGAGCACAGTTTCTCGCGAGAGCCCGGTTGCGAGCTCCCCGGAGCCGATCCGTACGGTGCGGCCGGCGGCCGTGATCGACATTGGCACCAGCTCAATCCGCATGGCCATCGCGGAGATCGATTCGGCGGGAGGCGTCCGCACACTCGAAACGCTGTCGCAGGCGGTCAACCTGGGGAAAGACACTTTCACCAAGGGGTCGATCGAGAAGGCGACCATCGAAAAATGCGTCGAGGTGCTCAAGAGCTACCGCCAGCGGCTGCGCGAGTACCAGATCGCGCGCGATGATCAGATCCGCGTTGTCGCGACGAGTGCGGTTCGCGAGGCGATCAATCGGCTGGCGTTTATCGACCGTGTCTATATCGCGACCGGCATTCAAGTCGAGCCGATCGATGAAGCTGAGGTCAATCGAATCACTTATTTGGGCGTCGCGCCTTTTTTGGACGCCGAACGGTCGCTCGCAAACGCTCACACGATCGTGGTTGAAGTTGGCGGCGGCAGCACCGAAGTCCTGATCGTCCGCAACGGGGACGTAATCTTCTCGCACACGTACCGGCTCGGATCCCTCCGGCTGCGACAGACGCTGGAATCGTACGGTGCCCCTGCCGGGAAAGTCCGCTCGATCATGCAGAACCAGATCCAGCGGACGGTCGACGAGGTGGTCGCACCGCTTCCAACGGACGCAATCCCGGCGCTCATCGCTCTCGGCGGTGATGTGCGCTACGCAGCCTCCCAGTTGTTGTCGAAATGGAATGCGGACGAGCTCGGCAAGCTTCGTCTGACGTCGCTTGAGAATTTCACTGACAAGATCCTCAACATGTCGGTCGACAAACTCGTTAAGACCCATCATCTGTCATTCCCCGACGCGGAAACACTGGGGCCCGCATTGCTGGCCTACCTGATGCTCGCCAAGGCGGCCAGGCTGGACCACATCTATGTCACTAACGTCAACCTTCGCGACGGCCTGCTGCAGGAAATGGCCCATCGTGGCCAGTGGAACGAGGCCTTCGTCAACCAGATCATCCGCTCGGCCGTTGAGTTGGGACGCAAATTCGATTTCGACGAAGCCCATTCGATGCGGGTCGCCCATCTCTGCCGGCAACTTTTCCGCGCCTTGCAAGACGACCATCACCTCGAACCGCGGTACGAGGTCATTCTTTACATCGCCGCCGTGCTGCACGAGATCGGGCTGTTTATCTCGAATGCCAGCCACCACAAGCATTCGCTGTATATCATCAACAACAGCGAAATCTTCGGCCTGAGCCGCAAGGACGTCCGCCTCGTTGGGCTCGTGGCCCGGTATCATCGTCGGGCCTCTCCGAAGCCCAACCATCCGTTTTACGCAACACTCGACCGCGAGAGCCGCGTCGTCGTCGCCAAGCTGGCGGCCATCCTTCGCGTGGCCGACGCGCTCGAACGATCCCATAGCCGGCGAATCAGCGAAATTCGCTGCAAGCGGGAACCAGGCCGGCTCGTGATCTCAGTCCCCAAAGTCGACGATCTATCACTTGAACAACTGGCACTCGCGCAAAAAGGTTCGCTTTTCGAGGAGACGTTTGGCCTGAAAGTCCTGCTGCGGAAAAGCCGCGCATAGGCGATCGACTTAACGCTTCTGACCGAAGTTCCGTGCAAGAATACATTGATTCGCATCCATGCCCGACCCGACCCCTGCCCGTTACATCAATCGCGAACTCAGCTGGCTTGAGTTTAATCAGGGCGTGCTCGACGAAGCGCGGGATACGAGCGTGCCCCTGTTGGAGCGGTTGAAGTTCCTCGCGATCAGCGCCAGCAACCTCGACGAATTCTTCATGGTCCGCGTCGGCGGCCTGAAACTCGTCATCAAACAAGAGGGGTCGCTGGTCGATCCGTCGGGGATGACGGCGCATGAACAGCTTGATGCTGTCAGCCGGCGCGTCCATCGCATGTCGGCCGATCAATACGCGTGCTTCCTTGATCTGGAGCCGCAACTCGCCCAGGCCGGCGTGCGGCGACTGCGGCCCGCGGACCTCAACGAGCGACAGAAGCAGGTCGCCTCCCAGTTCTTTCAGGAGGAAATTGCGTCCGTCCTCACACCGATGGCTGTCGTCGCCGGCCCCGAGTTTCCCCTGTTGGGCAACCAGATGGTGCACGTCGCCGCCAGGCTGGACCCGCGGCCTGGTGAAACGGCGATGCGGTTTGCGATTATTCCGCTCGGCCGCTCTCTTGGGCGATTTGTGACGCTTCCCTCCGAACGTGGATCGTCGATGATCCTTTTGGAGGACGTCGTCTCGATGCACGTCGGCCGTTTCTTCCCGGGCGAAAGCGTTGCGCACTCTGCCGCCTTTCGCATCACGCGCAATGCTGACCTGTCCATTCGCGACGACATCGCCCACGATTTGATGGCCGAGATCGAGGAAATTCTCGACGAACGCAAACTCGGCGACTGCGTGAGGCTCGAGGTTTCCGCCGACGCTGATCCCCAGACCGTCGCCTTCCTGAGTCAAGCGCTCGACGTTGAGGACTGCGACATTTACTCTCTCCCCGGCCCGCTCGATCTGGCCGGGTTTATGCGGATTGCCGACCTGGACGGGTTCGACAATCTAAAATACGAGCCGTGGCCGCCCCGGATTTCCCCGGACATCGACCTGGGTGCGGGCATGTTCAATATGATCGCTCGTAAGGACGTCCTTTTAATCCATCCGTACGAGAGCTTCGAGCCGGTCGTCCGCCTGATCGAAGAGGCGGCCGACGACCCGGACGTTTTGGCGATCAAGCAAACGCTCTACCGCACCAGCCG
This sequence comes from uncultured Planctomycetaceae bacterium, assembly GCA_964459965.1. Taxonomy (GTDB): domain Bacteria; phylum Planctomycetota; class Planctomycetia; order Planctomycetales; family Planctomycetaceae; genus DASPSM01. Next base: position 4,246 of record CAYWOV010000391.1, read on the forward strand.
CAACAGCCCGATTGTCGCTGCGCTGGAACGGGCGGCCGGTCGCGGCAAATATGTCACGGCCGTCATCGAACTCAGGGCCCGCTTCGACGAGGCGCGGAACATCGAATGGGCCAGAAACCTGGAACGCGCCGGCGTGCAGGTAATTTATGGGGTCAAGGGACTCAAGACGCATGCGAAAATCTGCATCATCGTTCGTCGCGAACCGCACGGAATCGTGCGGTATGTCCATTTCGGCACGGGAAACTTCAATGAGATCACGGCCCGGATC
>CAYWOV010000392.1:0-4508 GCA_964459965.1 uncultured Planctomycetaceae bacterium
GCAATAATCTGCGCGCGTTGTCACGGTAGCTGGACCGCCGGCCCGGAAAAAGTGGGCGGCCCGGGGTGCCTTTGCGAGGCGTTCCCGGGAGCTAAGTGGTCCACAACTTCGTACGAGGGGTTTCCACTTTGTGTCTGGACGAGCCGACTATCCCACACGCCGGCACTAACCAGGAAAGGTGTCCAGGGATCGATCCGACCGCCCTTGAAGATGATTTCCGCAAAAAGCCCCTTGGGCTCGTAAAGAAAGTCGTTCCCCGTCCAGGGGTCAACAGGCAACTGAGAGAAGTAAATCGGAACCAGTTCCCGCAACGATACGGGCAGTTTATGCTGCTCGCGTTTGAAGTCGATCAGAGCGAGAGCAATCAAACCCATCCGCTCGGTTGCCAGACCATCGACGTAGCGCTCCGGACCCACGAATGGGAACCCAATTCGATCCGGCTCACCCAGGGTCGTTTGCCAGTATTTCCAGGGAATTGCGTCGCGTCGATTCCAACGGGCAGCCCGGTCGGCTGTCATGGTTAGAAACCCCTGGCTTTTTAAATCGCTTTGGACCTCGTCCGCCTCCCGCAGGTCGGCCTCAAAGCTCGCGTCTTGCAGCCGCTCGAGCCGCACCAACTCCCAAGGAAAAAACCATCGCGTCCACCACAATTCGGAGACGGTGCGACTTTTGGCATCGGCCGGTGAATGCCCCCAGATGTCGTGGTGGAGCAGACGTCGATTACTGCGCCAGTCGCTAAGAATCTGCGAGGAAAGCGACTGCCCGTTTGGCTGCAACGATTCGAATTCAAGAATCGCACTTTTGACCTGAGCCGTCGTTTGCTTTGGCCGGGCAACCCAATACTTCATCCAGTCGAGCGAGGTTTCGGTGCGTCCTGTCAATCGCGCGACGGCGATATAGCAAGCAAGTGCTTTCTCGAGTTCATTTTCCCGCTCCAGCTTGCGGGCGGAAAAAAGAAGTAATTTGGCGAGCTGCCATTTCCGCTCTAAAGTGACGTACTGCATTGTGCGATCGAGAGAGCCTGACTCAAGTTTGGCGGCTTCGAGAGTCAGCTTCAGAGCCCGCGAGTTCCGCTCGACCCACGCTCTCTGATCGCCTGTTGCCATCAGCCAGCCGTTTGACTGGATCAATTCATCATGCTCCATGGGCGGGCTCCCAGACAAAGCGCTGAGGGCCTCTGCGAACGGCGATTGGCCACCCTGGGGTTGGCCTTGTTCGAGTACTGCTTGAGGAATAGCGACGGCCGGGATTTCGGTAATTCGAAAGACCACAGTTGCTGCAACGATGCCAACGAGCGGAATCACAAACGTGCCGGTCGCTTTGCCCGCCGCCCGAAGGCTATTTCTTCCGACCAGCCAGTCCGCAGTTCGCACCCATGTGACGGCCAAGAAGATGAGAGGGAACAGGCCGACCGTCCACCAGAAGGGAATCCGCAGAGAGGCAACCACCATCCAGCAAAGCGCTAACGCAGCCCACACCACGGCCCCCGCAAAGAAGGCCACAATTGGCCCGGGGAGGAGCAGGCCGAGAAAAGTTCCCAACTCGAAAAGCAGAAAGACGTGAAACGCAGCTACGACCAATGGAACCATGACATCCGAGTCAGCCGACCCGAACGTCTCATGTGCCGCGCCGGCCGCAAAGTCCCAGAGCGAGGGCACTCGCGCTGGCAGATGAACGTGAGAAAGAAAGCTCCGATCGATCACCAAAATGATCCCGAAGACCAACAGCGACAACGAGAGCCAAACTGCCTGTTTGCAGATAAAGAATCCGTCGGGCGTTACGCCGCGATTGGCCAACAACCGGAAAGCCCCGTCCTTGCGCTCGGCTCGCATCGCGGCGACACCCGGCAAGAGCGGAGCAATCATGACGAGGGCTGCGAGCAGAGCGGGGATGAGCTGACCCGTCGCTCCGTTTTGATTCGGCCCGTTCAGTGGCACACCGGCAAGAGCGATCAGTCCGATGGCGAGGACTTTCAGGCAAAACGGGAACGCCTGGCGGAATTCCTTCCAGATCAAGCTGCTGGCCCCGCGACGCCAGGCCACCGCTGAGCGCACCGACGCAACCGACCGCGAGTGTTGCTCAACGCGATTCACCGGCGTGAGCGTCAACTTAAATCGCGGCAAAAATATCCATTCCACCGCACCCGCGTCTCGCAACCAGCGCCGCACCAAGAGAAAATCGCAGACGCCGACGATGGCGACCAAAACGCCTTGCAGTTCCAGACTGTCGCGGATCGGCGGAATCGCCATCACGGCCGCAGTTGAAGCTCCCGCAACGAGCACGGTGAGTAGCACGTCGCTCAGTATCAGGGAAAACAAGCCTCCGATGACCCCGAACAAAAGCGGTGCCACCGAAAACTGGGTGAACAACGCGACCTCCTTGGACACGTCGTTTCCCGAGACGCGAGTGAAGTTCGCCGAGGTGGATCGCATCAGCATCAAGCCGCCCGCCAGCCACAACGCGAGGAGCAGCACGTAACTCCCGATGAACGACATCGAAAGCTTCCCCGCCCACAGGTCGCGTGGCCGCACGGGAATCCGTTGCAAGAGTCCCTTTGTTTTCGCTTCGACCTCGCCGGCGAATGCGATCGCGGCAGAGCCGGTCGCGAACGCGCAGGCCAAAACAAGCACCAGGCTCTGGTGGATCCGCAGCTGATCGATCGGATCCACGTGCCCTCGCCAAAGTGGCGTGACGACGATCAACAGGAATTCCAGGCCGATCGCGAAACCAAATAGCGCGAGCCAAAACGAGCGCTGTGCCCGCCATTCCTTCCAAAAGATTCGTCCAGCATCAAAATCGTGCATGGGATGCGCACTCCGAATGCGGAGTTCGTCTTTGGCCATTATGATTGGACTAAAACGATTACTGATCAAATGGGAACGGCCAATACAGGCACAAGGCGGCCACAATGCCCGCGAGAGGCAGCATCAACCAGGCCGCGACGAGAGACAATCTGTACGAATAGAGTTGTTGGGTCTGCCATCTCGCGGTATGAGCCCAGGTGTACGCAAGCAGCGCGGCAGGGATTGCGACGATCGTCCACCAGAGGGGCACACCTCGGGCTGCAAGAATGGCCCAAATCTTACAGACGACGACCGTAGCACCCGTCGCCATCCCGAACGCCAACAGGCCCTTTGTGAGCGCGAAACTCAATCGCTGGCCGATTGAATAGGCCAGCACCGTGTAAAGGGTGACGGCGCCCCTCGAATTTTGAAGTCCAAAATGGTAATTCGGAGTGCGCAATGCGGGCCGTCCAACTGACCTGCCAATCCCAAACAAAATACTATCCTGGAATCGGAACGCACCGCCGCGGCTCATCTCCCAGACGGCGCGATCGATCACAAGCGTGTAGGCGCAGACGGCAAACGTCAGTCCAATCCAGACCACATGCTTGATGATCCACGAGCCATCCGGCGTAAGTGCGTGGTCCGCAAGGAAGCGGTAGGCGCGGCCCTTCTGATCGACGTGGTAAGCCCCGACGCCCATCATTAACGGAACCGCCAATCCGGCGATCCACGGGGCCAGGTGGCCGAGGAACTGGCTTTGCGGCTCGAGGATCGGCGGAAACGCCAACGCGGTCGCGGCCAGAAGACCAATTCCAACGTAGGGTCGGACCTGCCGGATTTCTTTCCAAACAAAGCGCTGAGCGGCCCGCTTCCATGAAACAACGGGTTCTCCAAAACGCAGGAGTTCAATTGGTCCGGGGATACGCAAGGTGTGCCATTTGCTTTTGCCGGTCCATTCGACGGGCCATCTCCCGGTCCACTGCAAGCGGACGAGTGTGCCTTGGCGGAACCAGATCCCCGTCAGCCAGAAGTCAATCACCACGAGTGCCCCGTCAATCAGCGACAGCTGCAAGGCAAATTCTGTCGGGCTTGCCGTTTTGCCGTCGATACTCGCCATCAACGCCAGTACAAGGATCGTGGTGAAGGTGCCATACATGGCAGCGATTAACCCGTTGGAGATTAACAGCGAATACAGGGCGCAAAATGCGAAAAACGCAACGGGGATGAGCGACCCGATCCAGATGGCGGTCAACACGACATCGATTTGCGCTGCCGCGGGCAGAAATCTCGGAGAGACAAGTCCCACGAAATCGCCGTTTTCTTGAATTGCCAGCGACGCGATGGCGGAGCAAATCGCAGCGGCAACAAAGAGGACCAGATAGAGGATCCCGGCGCTGGCGATGCCGAATGTCCATTTGCCGGCAAATGCCTCAGACGGGGTCATTGGCACCGTTCGCAAGAGAACGGCCGTGTTTCCTTCCGATTCCTCGGTGAAAGATGCCGCGCCGCTACCGATTGCGTACGCCGTTGCCCCAATGTACGCCAAAACAAACGTCGAGGCGTAAAGCTCTTCCAAAGAGTGCGAGTGATTCCGGTTATAGAGCGTGATCGCCGTGACTAGTACCTGGATGCCGATGATCAGGCACGTCACGCCGAGCCACAGGCTCCGCTGCGTGCGGAACTCTTTCCACAAAATGCGAGCTACGACGATACGGCTCATAG
>CAYWOV010000393.1:0-4508 GCA_964459965.1 uncultured Planctomycetaceae bacterium
TTGTTTCAGATGGTCGCGAGGACAGTCTGCAGCTTCTATTGGTTCAACCCGCTCGCGTGGTATGCCCTCCGGCGGCTCCGTGTCGAGCGGGAATTGGCCTCTGACGACTGCGTTGTGGCGGCCGGCGAAAGCCCGGTGGACTACGCGGATCAGCTCGTCGAAATCGCCCGGTCGTGCCGGTCGTCGCGCTACGTCGTCGGCATTCCGATGGCCCGCTCGTGCAACCTCGAAGAACGGATCGTGGCCCTCTTGGATCGCGCGCGGTCGCATCGGCTGCTTTCGCGGCCGATCGCCGGGCTGCTTGCTCTGGCGGCCTTGTTAGTCGTAGTCGCGGCGGCCGCCTTTCAACCGGTGGCGCGGGCCGGCGTCAGCGACGCGCCCATTTTGGTACTGAGAGGTGACAAGCCGCTTTCCGGCATGAAAGTCCTGGCACAGGCGGATTCAGGAGCAAAGCCGGACGCGGGCGACCCGGCAGCCGCGGCCGATTGTGTTCGGGCCTGGAAGGCGCGTGCCAAGGCGGCGACCAATCTTCGCGTCTCGTGGACGCAAAGCGAGACGATTCTCAAAGGCCGCCTGCCGCACCCGCAGTTCGGGATACCACTGCCGCCAAAAGACGAGATGATTCCGCCCGTCGACACGACATTAAACGGCACATTCAAGGTCGTGCTTTCCGCAGGAAAGATCCGCTATGAAGAGAAAACCGACTCGTTTTCGGCGTACACCAACACGCAGGGCATTCAGGAGGACGTCCGCGTCTGGGACGGCCGGCACTATGCCTCCCTGTTCACGGCCGGCAACACCCTCGCCTACCCGTACGGCGAAGTTCAGGAACGCTCTCACTCCAGCGCCGTCACGCGCGAGCGGAACATCATTCCACTGTCTCTGTTCTTCCGAATCTTCGATCCGGACATGGGACAACTGGCAGTCGCCAAGGTGCAATTTGAGCCGGGCACGATGCTCATTGAGGGACGAACCTGCCGCACCGTTAGAAATGCGGCAGGGAACGGCGTGACTGTGGAAGTCAGCGTGGACCCGAAGCTGGGCTACATTCCGCTGGCCTATACCATCGCCTCAGAAGGCCGTCCCGGCCTCCACCTGACGGTCACGGGCCTTCGCGAATTGCCCGGCAACGTGTGGGTGCCGACGAACTGGCATGAATTACTGTTTGGCGACGACGGCAACATCGTGAGCGAAATCGACGCGCACGTCACCTCGTGTGAATTTCCCAAGCAAGTGGACGCTGCGGAATTCGCGATCAAATTCCCGCCGAGAACCTGGGTTGTCGAGCAGGAAGGCAATCGGCAATACGTGATCCAAGCGAACGGATTCGAGCGCACAGTTCCGAAAGGCTTCGGGAGTTCGAAGTATTCGTGGCTGATGGATCCGGCCAATAACAACTGAACGATCCAAGCCCATCAACGCGCCAGGCGGGAGGGCCAAAGCGATGCAAGCGGTGTTCTTGAGCGGCTCGATGTCATCCGTCGTCCGCCTATTCGTCGATGCTTCGTGGAAGGCCCTGCTGCTCTTATTGCTCGCCACGGTTGCCGCTTTCGCGGCGAAGAGGAATTCGGCCGCCCTGCGGCATCGAATCTGGTGCCTGTCGCTTTTAGCCCTGATCTTCCTGCCGGCCGTGAGCGTCTGCGTTCCGCGTTGGAACGTCGCCCTCTTGCCGGCCGAAGAGAAACCGGCAGCCGTCATGGTTCGCGGCTCGGCAAGCCCGGAGACGACGCCCTCGGGCTCGACAAGCCCGGAGAAGAGGCCGTCAGCCAGCGAAATTTCGGAATCGGACCGAGCGAGCCGACCCACATCCGGACTGCCTGCTCAAATCGGGCCGATCGTGCCCGATGCGTTTCGAGAAACGAATACGACCACGAACCCGAGCGGGCCTGACGAAAAAACTCGTTGGCCAACCGACGCGCTGGTCCGGATCTCGCTGGTCGCCCTGTGGATCGTGGTTGCCGTGGCACTGCTCGGTCGGCTCGCGGTCGAGACGGTAACCGTCCGCAGTTTGATGGCCCGTTGTCGCCCGCTCTCTGATGTCGGTTGGAGCAGTCTTCTGTCCGACTCGCGAGCCCGACTCTGCCTGCGAAGCCCGGTGCGCCTTCTGGAATGTGATGAGGCGATCGTTCCAGTGACTTGCGGTCTGGTGCGACCCGTCATCCTGCTGCCGGCGTTGTCACGCGAGTGGAACCTCGAGAGGCGGCGCTTTGTCCTCTTGCACGAACTGGCGCACGTCAAGCGATTCGACGTGTTGTTTCAGATGGTTGCGAGGACGGTCTGCAGCTTCTATTGGTTCAACCCGCTCGTGTGGTATGCCCTCGGGCGGCTCCGCATCGAGCGGGAATTGGCCTGCGACGACTGCGTTGTGGCGGTAGGCGAAAGCGCGGTGGACTACGCGGACCAGCTCGTCGAGATCGCCCGGTCGTGCCGCTCGTCTCGCTATGCCGTCGGCATTCCGATGGCCCGCTTGTGCAACCTCGAAGAACGGATTGTGGCCCTGTTGGATCGTGCGCGCTCGCATCGACTGCTTTCGCGGCCGCTCTCCGGGCTACTTGCTCTTGCGGCAGTGTTGCTCATGGTCGCCGCAGCCGCTTTCCAACCTGTCGCGCGGGCTGCCGCCACCTCTCCGTCCGATTTGGAGCAGGCAGGCGACGCCGCGGTAAAGCTCGCTTCGAAGGGCCCAGCCGGACAATCTCAAACCCCGCCGGCCGACCATCGCGTCTTTGCACTCACCGTCGTGGGGCCGGATGGCAAGGCCATTCCGAGAACTCGAGTCGAGGTTCGCAGCCGGCCGGCGCTCAAAACCAGTCAAATTCGCGAAGGCGAATCGCTTCGGCCGAATGCTTATGGCGTCTACGTCAAGTCGAGTGCCGCGGGCCGCGTCGTTTTGGAACTGCCCAAGAATCTGGAGTCGTTCAACATTTCCATCGAGGTTCCCGGATACGGGCCCTATTGGGCCAAGTGGAATCCGGCCAGCAACAACGAGTCGCTCCCGGGCGCATTCACGGCCGAACTGGACCCGGCCTGGTCCGTGGGAGGAGTCGTCGTCGACGGCGCCGGTAAACCGGTCATGGGAGCCGCGGTCAGTGCGAGGGTTCAGTTCAAGAAGCCGCCGGGCGATGTGAACGCTTTCTACACCGGGGGAGGGGCAAAGACCAATGCCGAGGGCAAATGGCACTTCGACAGCGTGCCGAATTCAAGTTCGGAAATTAACGTCGAAATCAATCATCCCGATTTCATGCCCGAGCGGCGCTCGTTGACGCGGGCCTCGTTCGGTCTCGAAAAGGGGCAGACGCCCCACGCCCAGATTCCGCTCAGGCGCGGGCTCACGGTGACAGGCAAAGTCACCGATGAGTCGGGCCAGCCGATTGCCGGCGCCCTCGTGAAAACAAAATTCCTCAACGACCTCCGCCAGGCTGTCACCGGCGCCGACGGCATTTACCACTTGACCGCCTGCGAGCCGGTTTTGTCGCGGATCGTTGTCTCCGCCAAAGGCCGGGCGACCGACATGAAAGAGTTGTCCATCAGTCCGGAAATGAAGCCGGTCGATTTTCAATTGAAGCCCGGCGGCAAAATTCGCGTGCGCGTCTTGGGTGACAAACGCCAGCCCGTCGCCCGCGCCCGCATCTTTTTCCAGCGCTGGCGCGGCCGGTTTGACTATTTCGAGTTCAATCACGTCAGTCAGTACGCGGATCAAAATGGCCTCTGGCAGTGGGACGAAGCCCCGCTCGACGAATTCAAGGCCGACATCTGCCCCCGCGAAGGAATGAATCTTGCGCAGCAGCCGCTCGTGGCCCGCAACCAGGAATATGTCTTCCGACTCCCTCCGCCGCTCGTGATCACGGGCAAGGTCGTTGATCGTGAAACGAAGCAGCCGATCAAGAGGTTTCGCGTCGTCCCCGGCATCCGCTCCAGCCCCACCTGGATGAATTGGGCCCGCGGCGAGGCGTTTACTGCGATCGACGGCCGGTACCGAATGACCGAGAGGCAAGACTACTTCGCGTACATCGTGCGGATCGAAGCCAATGGCTACGAGCCGGCCGATTCGCGGGATATCAAGTCGAACGAAGGCAACGTCACTCTCGATTTCGAGCTGACGAAGGGCAAAGACATCGACGCCGTCGTTCTGACGCCCGACGGCCGTCCGGCCGCGAAGGCGCATATCGCTCTGGGAGTCGCGGGCGCGCAAATTGTCGTGAGCAACGGCGACGTCGAAAATGACTCGACCTACGCGGACCGGCAACAAACGGATCAATCGGGCCGCTTTCATTTCCCGCCGCAGGAAGGCGGCCCGTACCTCGTCATTACCCATCCTGCGGGTTACGCGCGATTCCAGCCGACTTCGTCGTCGAACCGCCGGATCATCAATCTGGATCCGTGGACGCGCGTCGAGGGCATTTATCGAGTCGGCGGCAAGCCGCAGGCGAACATTCCCATCACGATCCTTCGAGGCGACACGATGCTGGCCGGGGCGGGAAACCGCCTGGGCCGTCCCGACCCCGTGCCGC
>CAYWOV010000394.1:0-4507 GCA_964459965.1 uncultured Planctomycetaceae bacterium
GAGCAGCGGCTGAACCGCTCGCTCAACATGAAACTGGCCGAGTTGCAACGTAACGAGCGGCTGCGTCACGTTATTTTTTCCGCCCAGTTTGACCGCGAGCTGCTCGACTACCTGGGGAGCATTGCCGACATGATCCGGCAAATCTCCAAGTCGCGGAAAGGCCGACGGTTTCTCGGCAGTCTCTTGCGACACCAGCGGGCCATGCTGTATTTCACGCAGCCTTCCACGCGAACGTTTCTTTCGTTCACGGCGGCCTGCCAGATGCTGGGCATCGCCTGCAACGAAGTGCGCGATCCGTCGGTATCGTCCGAGGCGAAGGGCGAGTCGCCGATGGACTCGATCCGCATGTTCTCGAGCTATTTCGACATCATCATCATGCGCAGCGTCGTGCCCAACTTTGCCGAGTGCTGTGCCTACCTGATGAACGAGATGGACGAGCAGGACCATCGTAGCGTGCCGATCGTCAACGCCGGCTCCGGAGCCGACGAGCATCCTACGCAGGCCCTGTTGGACATCTACACGATCAAGCGAACGTTTCAGTTCAAGCACGCCAAGGATTCGTCGCGCTGGAACCGGTTCGATGACGAACTGCGGCGCAAATACCCGGGTTTGACCAAGAGCCTGGACGGCAAGCTGTACGGATTCTGCGGAGACATCGGCCGCGGCCGGACTGTCCGTTCGCTCGCCAGCCTGTTGTCACTCTTCCGCGACGTGTCGATTTGTTTCATCTCGCCGCCGCATCCAAAAATGCGGTTGAGTGCCGACCTGCGGGATCGGCTCCTGAAGCGGCGAGTCAAGATTTACGAGCTGGATTCGTTTGAAGACACCGTCGAGGGCAAGCCGGCGATCGAGGCGGTCGATTGCCTCTATATGACCCGCATCCAGCGCGAGCACGACACGACCGATGACAAGGAAGGCTACCGAAATATCGACCTGCAGAAGTATTGTCTTTCCAAGGCTCTCGTTGACCGGATGAAGGACTACGCCCCGATCCTGCATCCTTTCCCGCGCGACAGCCGCATCGGCGAAATCCCGACCGACATCGATTCCGATCCGCGGGCGATGTATTTCCATCAGGTCCGCAACGGCATGTGGATCCGGGCGGCCCTTTTGGCGTATCTCTTCGACGTCGACCAGCGGATCGCCAGCCGCTTCCGCAAAGAGTTCGAAGAGCTGCACGACTACAACATGGGCGTGCTCTAGCCCAGCTCCTCGACGAGCCGGCGAATCAAAGGCTCGATTTGGTCCTCGCGGACGCAGACGGGTCGGATGACCAGCACGCCTTCGGCGAGCTTGCCATGCCCGACGTAAACCGGCGGCGACGCGTTACGCAAGCGGCGGCAGATGTCGAAGGCGTTGCGTCCGAGCGCCTTCTCGTTGACGGCGATTTCCAGGACCGGTGCCGTTTCACCGTCGTTCGGATCGATCAGCCGGCATTGAACCGGCGCTGATTTCAATCGGGCGGCAATCTCCTCCAACCATCCCCGGTAGGTGGCGACTTGGGAATCGAACGCGCCAGACACAAATAATTCGAGCGCCGTCAGCAGCGCGGCAATCTCTTCTTTGGAAACTTTGAGACTGCGGCCGATTCCGTGCCGCGGCATGCCGGCGAGCTTCGAGCGGTCGATCAGCGCCGGGGGCGGTTCCCAAAGCTGCGGGTGATCATCCATGTCGAGCATTTGCAGGGCGGCCGAACCGATGAACTCGCGGCGGCCGCACAAAATGCCCGTCGATTGCGGTCCGCGAATCGCCTTGCCGCCGCTAAATGCAACCAGATCCGCCCCGGTTGCGATGATTTCTGTCAGGTTCTTGCGGGGCGGAAGCTCGCCGGCCGCATCGACGAGGACCGGAACCTTGCGGCGATGAGCCCACTCCACAACTTGCGCGAACGGCGGCTGCGACGTTGATGAGAAGCAGTAAAGCACGCCAGCGGTTTGCGGCACAAACGCGGCGGCGTATTCCCAGGCTTCCGTGCGGCGGACGCCTGAGTTGGCGGTGATCTCGTTAAACCCGACTTCGACGAGTCGCGCTCCGGCTGCCCGGACAGCGTGGTCATAACCGTTGCGGTGTTCGCGGGCCACCACGAATTCGTTTGCGTAACCGTCGCAAGACGGCAGTCGTTCCATTCGACCAACGTCCCACCCTGCCAGGATTGCGGCCGCCCCAAGAGTCAGCGACGCGGCGGCGCCGGAAGTGACGAGCCCCGCCTCCGCTCCCGTTACGGCGGCAATCCGCAGCGATGCGGCGGCCTGCAATTGCTCGAGCGGAACGGTCTCCGCGGCGGCGGCGATAAACGCGTCGAGAACCGCCTGCGGCATGTGCGCGCCGCCCAGCCGGGTGACGGTCCCCGAAGCATTGATAATCGACGTAACTCCCAGTTCCCGAAAGATGCTCATCCAATCTCCCTGTCCGTGTCGGCCGAACACCATGACACGCTTTATCTATGCTCCACTCGGCTGCCCGCCCGGTTCAAGCCGGATTGTGACAAATCAGCCGAATCTGATAGATTCCGCCCGCTTTGCATCGAGGCGATTCAAGGACGAATCGAATGGCGGGCTACAAAACTCATATCACCGTCAGCGGCGCACTGGGGGTCGGCTACGGAACGGCGGGGGCGATCCTGGGCGGGTTTACGCCGGTCGAAGGTGCCCTGGCCGGCGTACTGACTTGGTTCTCGGGCATGCTGCCCGATCTCGATTCGGCAAGCGGCCGGCCGGTCCGCGAGGTCTTCAGTTTGCTCGCCGCGTTTGCTCCGTTTGCCATGATGGGCCATCTGATGGAGTGGACCCACCACAGCTACGAGGCGGCGACCCTGATGGCCGTCATCCTCTATGTCACCATTCGCTACGGCGGACAGTCAGTGCTGAATCGCACGTCCGTCCATCGGGGCATGTTTCACAGCATCCCGGCCATGCTCATTACGGCGGAAATTGCCTTCTTGGGTTTTCGTGGCAGCTCGCTCGGCGTCAAGCTGCTCATGGCGGGCGGCGCGGCAATCGGCTTTTTTTCGCACCTTGTCCTCGACGAGATTTACTCCGTTGAGTGGAGCGGTGCGCATGTGCGGCTCAACAAGTTCGCCGGGAGCGCCGTGAAATTCGTCGGCGGCCGCTTCTTGCCGAATGTCATCACCTATTCGCTGCTGGCGGTGCTGACCTACGCCGCGCTCGTCCAAGCGAGCGTCATTCAGGTGCCGGGACGCAATTCGCTCGGACAGCCGATGCAGCGTGCGGCCGCGGACGAGCCCGAGTTCCATTAGCGATCCGGCAGAGACCCACAAAGGGTTTCCCCGCCCGGCTACCGCCCCGTATGATTGACCGTATCTCGGTCGGCTGCGAGGGTCATTGCGCGTTGTGCTACCGCAATAGCCCTCCATTCTTGTCCACCGCACGGGATGCGGAGCTGAAAGATGAAAATTGCCGGCGTCCAAATGGACGTGTCCTTGGGGCAAATTGACGCCAATCTCGAAAAAATGGCGGTCATGCTGCGGCAGACGTCGGCCGCCGGGGCCCACCTCACGGTCTTTCCCGAATGCGCGGCAACCGGTTACTGCTTTGAAAGCCTTTCCGAGGCCCGATCCGTGGCCCAGCCTATTCCCGGGCCGATTACCCAGGCGATGACCCGCGCCTGCAAAGCTGCGGGTTCCTACGCTGTATTCGGAACGCTGGAAGTCGAGGCCGACGATGTCTTCAACGCGGCTGTGCTGACCGGTCCGGAAGGCGTTCTGGGTGTGTATCGAAAAATCCATCTGCCCTATCTCGGAGTCGACATGTTCACGACCCCGGGGAACCGGCCGTTTGCTGTCCAGTCTGCGGGCGATCTGCAGGTCGGAATGAATATTTGCTACGACGCGTCTTTCCCCGAGGCGGCCCGCTCGCTGGCCCTGTTGGGGGCCGACCTCATCGTGTTGCCCACGAATTGGCCTCCCGGTTCCGAGTGCACGGCGTCGTGCTGCATTAACGCGCGGGCTCTCGAAAATGGGGTGTATTACCTGGCCGTCAACCGCGTGGGGACCGAGCGCGGTTTCCGATTTATCGGCCAGAGTCGCGTCTGCGATCCTTGGGGAAACACGATCGCGTCGGCACAAGGGACGGGCGAAGAGGTTCTGTACGCGGAGATCGACGTGGCTCGGGCGCGAAACAAACACTACGTGCGAGTGCGCGGCAAGCACGAAATCGACCGTTTTGCCGACCGTCGTCCCGAAATGTACACTTTGCTAACAAAACCGCATGGACTGAAACACCCCGCAAGGCCCGAGTCTCAGTCTTGACCCAGGCCAACAACCCCGAGAAAAATGACGGAAGCAACGGGCAGCCGGGTGGCGATTGAAAAGCACTGCTGAGCCGAATTGGTTCGGCGGTGCGACCCCGCGGGGAATGGACTGCGTGTGATGTCGCTGATCAATCCCGCGATTCTCTGGGGACTTGCGCTCGTCGCCATTCCGGTCATTCTGCATTTCCTGCTGCGTTCCAAGCCAAAGAAATACCTGTTTCCGGCGCTGCGATTTATC
>CAYWOV010000395.1:0-4507 GCA_964459965.1 uncultured Planctomycetaceae bacterium
AAGTCGGCGATCAGAAGCAGCTCGAGTTCGTCGGCAGCGCCGCCCCGCAAGGGGAACTGGCCGGCGTGGGCGCCGGTTCCGGCAAGGAGTCGACTCCTCCGGTCAGTTAAATGCCGTCGGTAAAATGACTCGTCCTCAAAAGATTCGTGGGGCGAAATTAAATGGCGGGGTCGTTCGCACCAAGCGGGCGGCCCCGCCTCTTTTTGATTTGAGAGTTCCCGATCTCGAAGCCGAGCTGATTCGACTCCTCACGCAAGTTCCCGCTGGACGCGTCACCACTTACGGAGATCTCGCCGACGCCTTGGGTCTACGCGCCGCGGCTCGGTGGGTGGGCGAATTCCTGCGAGACCATGAGCACTCGGCGGCGTGTCCTTGTCATCGCATTGTGCGAAAGGGGGGCGAGCTCGGCCTGTATCTCCGCGATCGAAACCCGGTTGAAAAAGCGGATAAACTTGAGAGCGAAAGTGTCGGCATTGCAAACGGAGTCGTCGAACAATTTGATGAGATTGTCTTCCGCGGCTTTGAGTCTGAAAGACCACTCGCCGGCCTGGTCGAATTGCAGCACGAAATCGCTGGCCACGTCCGCTTGGAAGCGTACGAGGACACGCCCGCCGTCGTTGCCGGTTTGGACGTTTCGTACGCCCGCGATGGAGCGGCGGTCGGGGCCTGCGCGGTTGTCGAGACCCATTCCGGCTCCCTCGTCTGGTCGGCGACCCGCCGCCAAAACGCGCCGCTGCCCTACATTCCAAGCCTGCTCACCTTCCGGGAGCTTCCCGTGCTTTTGACACTGTTCAACGAAGCGCGACAGAAGTTTCCCGAATTGAATTTGTTCCTTGTCGATGGAAATGGCGTTTTGCATCCACGCGGGGCGGGAGTGGCTGCCTGCTTCGGAGTTGTTGCCGATGTGCCCACAATTGGTGTGGCCAAATCGCTGCTTTGCGGCCGATTGGAAGAACACATGCCGCCGATAGAAGGCTGCGTACCGATCTCGGTCGAGGGGATGACCGTCGGCGCAGTTTTCGAGCGGCACCCGAATGCCCATCGGCTGTACGTTTCTCCCGGTCAACGGATCGATGTAGCGGCGGCGATTCGGATGACCCGTCTGCTCGACTTCGGACATCGACTTCCCGAGCCGCTCTATTGGGCCGATCGATTAAGCCGTGCCGAGGCACGCGCCCTGTCGGCCGATTCCCACTTGTGAGTCGATGGGGGGCCGGTTATTCTTGGAACTGGCGTAACGATCGCGCCTTCCGGGGATTCCGGATGGATGAGAAGTTCTGGTATCTAAAGAACTGCAGCCTCTTCGAGAGCCTCTCGGACGAGCACGTTCGAAGGCTCGAAAGCCGCGCGAAGTCTCGCTCTTTTAAGCGTGGCGCTCTCGTTTACGTCCCCTCCGATCAGGGTGACTGCGTCCTACTGCTGACCTCCGGCCGGGTCAAAATCTTCCATAACACGCAGGACGGAAAACAGGCTGTCCTGGCGATTATTGACCCGGGCGAACTCTTCGGCGAGATCGCCATTGCGACGATGGAGGAAGCGCAGCGCGAGGAATACGCAGAGACGATGGAGGCGTCCACGATCGTGCTGATACCCGCGGATGACATCAAACGCTTGGCCTCGGAGCATCCCAGCCTATCGGTCGGGATCACAAAAATGATGGGTTTGAGCCGCCGCCGGGTTGAGCGAAGATTGAAATCGCTCCTGTTTCGCTCGAACCGTGAACGGCTTGTTCATTTGCTTTTCGATTTGGCCGAAAAGTACGGAAAATATACGAAAGATGGCGGAATCGCTCTTGGAATTCACCTCTCGCACCAAGAGCTGGCGAACATTATCGGCAGCACCCGGGAGACGGTGACGTTGGTACTGGGTGAGTTGCAGGCCGAAGGTACCATCTCCGTCAGCCGCCGCGACATTATTTTATGCCAGGCCGGCCGTTTGGCCGAGATGATTGAGATGCCATTACCTAAGATTAAGCCTTCAAAAGAGTTAAGAAAGTACTTCTTGCCTCAACCGCAGAGCGGTGGGACTTGACGATCTCGCATTTGGTGGGATTTCTAACAGACGCCGTCTCGATACCGGTCGATAATTGAGAATCGATGCATGTCGTGGGCGGGCGAGAGCGATTTAAGATGCTGGGCCCCCGGCTGCACGTTCAGCGCTATCGAGGTATGTGATGAGTACAACAAATCCGGCTGAAATGGCCACAGACGCCTGGCAATCCTGCAAAGGAGAGGTCGGCCAACTGGTCCATCACCTGCAATGGCGCCGCCGTTCGAGCCGGCTCCGCCGAGGTGCGCTGCTTGCTACGCTCGCCGTTGTCACAGTAGGCGGCAATTATTTCTATTCAGACGTTGCAACGGTGCTCTCGGCAAAAGCGACCGGTTCTCCCTGCGACCACTACAGCCAAGAGTTGCGGGCCTACTACTGCGACAAGTCGCTCAACGAGCTTGACCCGGCATTTTGGGAGCATCTGTCGAAGTGCCCTGATTGCCGGAGAGAATTCCAGTTCGTCGGCGGCATTTCGCATACGCACCTCGCGCATGCCTCGCGTCACGACAAGCGGGCGCAAACAGGGTCGGCACCGGGCCACATCTCGCTGGAAGAGTTGCTGAAGCAAGCCACCTTCGCCGCGCGTGGGTGATCTTGCCGTTGGTCCGCGGTTGCCGTTACACGTCTTGCTAAACGGCAGTGCGCCCAGTTGGCATTGCGTCACTCTTCTCGCTTGGCGATGATCCGCGCAAAGCCAAGGAGTTTGCGGCCAATGAGCCGATCTGGTGACGCGCGAGGCCCTGCCGCCGAAAAAGCCCCAGCCGATCCCGCGTGGAGTTGCGAAGAGATCGAGCGTCTGTATCGCCAGGCTCTCGACGCCGTAGAGGCTGTGGCCAATGACTTGGATTCGGTCACGCAAACTCTCTCCACAGACTTGGATCGCGAAACGGATGAAGAGGGCTACGACGAAGATTCGGCAGCCTCTCTTCCCTTCGGCGACCTGGGGAACCGACATACGGACGCGGAACAATCGTCGACCGCGCACACAGAGAGTCGACCGAACCCGGTACAAGTGATCGAGGCACTTTTATTCGTCGGAGGGCAACCGCTGACGGCTAAAGCGATCTGCGGGTTGCTGCGAGACGACTTTGACGTTGGTTTTGTCGAGCAGGCAATCGAAGAGATCGGCCGCCGCTATGCGCGGCAGAATCGCCCCTACGAGATCCGTTTGAGCGAGGGGGGGTATCGGATCGCCTTGCGCTCCGAATACGAACCGCTCCGAAACCGCGTGTACGGTTTCGGTCCCAAACAAGTGCGACTCTCGCAGGAAACACTCGAAATCCTCGCCCTGGTGGCCTATCGCCAACCGATCTCACGGCGCAAGACTGAAGAGATCGCCCGTCGGAATACTGGGTCCGCATTGCGCCAACTGTCGGAGCGAGGATTGGTTCTGCTCGACCCACCGCAAGCAACTTCTCCGGAGGAGCCGCAATACCGTACAACGGCCCGGTTCCTGCAACTTTTCGGCGTGGCACGACTCGACGAGCTGCCGCAGATGGAGGATCTCAACTACAAATAGCGTAGAATGGTGGCAGGTGGTGCCGTCTTGCCCGTCGATCCCATATGCCACATGCAGGTCAGTGAATCGTCCCCTTTGACGGACGTTCGCGACGGCACAACGTACCACTTCTGCAGCGAACACTGCCGGCACAAATTTCGCGCGCGCCTCTCCGTCGGCGAATCGGTCGCGAGCATTTTCGGCGACGTCGGCATGCCGATGATGGGCTCCGACGCAAACAACTCGCTGCATTTGATTTCCAAGCCGCCAGCATCGGCCTCCTCATCGAAGGACCGCATCTACTACTGCCCGATGGACGAAGGTGTCGAGCAGCGCGGCCCGGGCATTTGCCCCAAGTGTGGAATGGCGCTGGTCCCCAAGCCGGGCGCCGATCTCGGCGAAGAGGACGATGCAGAGCTGACCGCGATGACTCGCCGCTTCTGGGGGGCGGTGGCTCTGGGAATTCCAGTCTTGGCTTTGGCCATGCTTCCCATGTTGGGAGTATCGATCCAGAGTTGGATCAGCCCCTCGGCCTCGAACTGGCTCCAAGGTCTCTTGACGACTCCGATTGTCTTCTGGGCGGGTTGGCCGTTCCTTGTCCGCGGCGCCCGTTCTGTCGCCACTCGCAGCCTAAATATGTTCACGCTGATTTCGTTGGGAATGGCGGCAGCCTATCTCGATAGCGTCGCCGTGCTCGTTATGGGCAGCCTTTCGAAGCAGGCGCATCAGATGGATCACCTCTACTTCGAGGCGGCCGCCGCTATCACGGCGCTCGTTCTGCTTGGGCAAGTGTTTGAGCTGCGTGCCCGGCGACAAACGAGCGGCGCGATCCGAGAGCTGCTTTCCTTGGCCCCTCCCACGGCCCGGCGCATCACGGACGGTGTTGAGACGGAAGTTCCCCTGGCCGACGTGCAACCCGGCGACCTGCTGCGCGTCCGCCCGGGAGACAAGGTCCCCGTC
>CAYWOV010000396.1:0-4486 GCA_964459965.1 uncultured Planctomycetaceae bacterium
GTCACCAAAAAAATGCCTCGCCAACGCTTGAAAAGAAACACAGCCGCTTGGTGCTAAAAAATCCGCTCTCCGGCGTTCCACGCTTCAATGTTCTGCGGGTTAGCTCAGGTGCAGGCCCACGAGCCTTCAGGCGCGACGCTGACTGGCTCGCTTGATCAATTGGTTGGAAGGCAGGCTGGGATCGAGTATTTTGCGGGCTGTCTCGACTCCGGCCACTGGCAGTCGTGACGGGTCAACGAGGCCGATTTGCACCAGGACCGACGCCTGGTCCCAGTAGATCCTTTCGCAAACGATCTCATCGCCGCCAAGTTGCACCACGACCACGAATGGGACCTCGACCCGGCGACCCGTGGCAGGCACGCCGGGAAGCATCCAGTCCATTTCGATGTCGTGCGTGAAACTGAAGATAATTTCGTCGATCACGCGCTCCTGACCAACCGTGCGGCAGACCGGCGTAATCCGCGTGTCGGCCGGCATCTGAGGGATGAAGTGGCGACCATAAAACTCGAGCATCTCGTCGCGACCCCGTCCGCCCGTCATGACGGGAACGTGATTGACGTAGTTCTCGTCCGACATCGTGTCCACCGTGCGGGCCGCGTCCCGGTCGGTGAACTCGTAGCGCATGTGGCGCTCCCACAACTCGATCAGGCGGCGCTCTTCAGGCGAAAACGCGGTCTCCATCGATCGTCCCCCACAACGAATATTCGATGCGCGGCTCGACCGAGCTCGCCGAAGTCAGGCTCGCCCCACGACGGTGATCAAGCCCCCGAAGCGGCCCCGCGGAAGCGGTAGCCGATGCCGCGGACGGTTTCCACGTTGTTGGCCCGCTTGTTGAGCTTTTGGCGGAGCGAACGAATGTGGACGTCGATCGTGCGGGCCAGAGCGTTGGCGTCTTCGCCGCGGCAGCTGTCGAGGAGTTCGTTTCGCGTGAAGGGGCGGCCCGGCTGGCGGGCCAGGACCCACAAGATGCGGAACTCGGTCGGGGTGAGGGCCACCTCCGAACCGTCGACTTTCACCAGGTGATTCACGCGGTCGATCTCGATCCCCGAGACGGCTACGCGGTCGGAGACCGATTGGGCCGCTTGCGGGCGTCGCAGCAGGGCCTTCACCCGGTGGATCAGCGGCTTGAGCTTGAAGGGCTTGGTGACGTAGTCGTCGGCTCCCATGTTGAAACCGACGATTTCATCGACCTCTTCGCTGCGGGCCGTCAGCATCAACACGCGGATGGCCTGCGTTTTAGGGTCGCTGCGCAGCTCGCGGCAGACCTGCAGCCCGTCGATGACGGGCAGCATGAGGTCCAAGATGACGAGTTCGGGCAATACGGAACGCGCCCGGCTTAAGCCGTCACGCCCGTCGGCCGCCGAATACACATCGAAGCCCTCTTTACTCAGGTTGTACGAGAGGACTTCAACGATCGGCCGCTCATCCTCGATGAGCAGGATCTTCTGCTTCATACGACGCGACCGTACCGTGAGCGTGTCAACGTTCGAGGTGCGATCGGTAAAGTTTCGATTAAGTAATGTGCACATATGAACATATTCTTGCGCGTTTTGGTTTGGCCGTTTCCGGTCGCCAAACGGGTCGGTCGGAGTTTCTTGGCGTCTTCAGACCCCCCCCCAGCGCCCCAAAAAAGCCAAATAAGTCCAAAAAAGTGTAGCGAAATCGAACACCTGCTGACAAAGCCGAGGAACTGCCTGCCAAGCTTATTCAGTGGCCTCCGTTCGCGGAAGTCGCACGGAGAAGGTTGTCCCGTGGCCAGCCTGGCTGCGGATTTCGATTCCCCCGCCGAACTCCTGTACCAGGTGTTTGACGATCGAGAGGCCCAAGCCGGTTCCGCCCACGTCTCGCGAGCGGGCCCGGTCGACGCGGTAAAAACGCTCGAAGATTCGCGGTTGGTGCTCCGGCGGAATGCCCGGGCCGTTGTCTTCGACTTCGATGATGGCGGCACCGTTTTCGGCCCGCCAGCGGACGGCGATGGCACCCGTTTCCTGCGTATATTTCACTGCATTGTCGATCAGGTTGCTGAGGATTGTGTGGAGGCCCTCTTCGTCGGCCATCACGCTGATCTCCGCTGCAGACGGTTCTGCCAGGAGACGCTGCGATTTCGACTCGGCGACCGCCGAGTGCTCTTCGATACAGGCCTCGACGACGGGTTTAACGGGGACGGCCCGCACGTCGAAAACGTTTTCGCCGGATTCGATGCGAGCCAGCCGCAACAAGTCCTGAATCAAGGCGTAAAGCCGGTTGGCCTGCTCGCCGATGCGCTCCACGAATCGCACCCGATGCTCGGGCTCGTCCAGAGCGCCATCCAGCAGAGTTTCGGTATAGGCCTGGATGGCCGTCAGCGGCGTTTTCAGTTCGTGCGACACGTTGGAGACGAATTCGCGGCGGATATTTTCGAGCCGCCTGAGTTCCGTCACGTTGTGAAAGACGAGTACAACGCCCGAACTCGGTTTTCCGGGCAATCGTGAGGCCATCACGGCGACGACGGCATGTTTTCGCGGAAGGTCGATTTCCAAAGCGGAGGTTTCGCCACCGGAAAGGACCGTGCTGATGACTTCATCAATCCGCGGGTGTCGCAGGATTTCCCAAATTGGCCGCCCGACGGCACTGGGCGACTGCATGTCCAGCAAGGCGCGGGCGGCCCGGTTGGCGAAGAGAACTCTCTGATTTTCGTCGACGGCGACGACTCCCTCCACCATGCTTCCCAAGACGGTTTCCAGGCGCTCGGTGCTTTCTTGAAGTTGGCGGCCTTTGCGCTGCAATTCGTCGATACGGGTTTCTAATTGACCCTTCATCGAGGCGATGGCCGACTCGAGGTTGCGGGGGCTGGTGCGCGGCATGCCCGCGGCGATCCAAACGGTGTCCCCGGCTTCGTGGGCGGCGGCCGTCTCGGCGAGCAGGGAGAGCCGCAGGGCGGCCACCCGTAAAACACCCCAGGTGAGGAGCAATCCGATGCCTGCGACGCTGAATGTGGCGGCCCAAATCAGCCCACTTGACCCGGTCCCCGACGGACCCGAATCGCCGGAATGGTCGGTTGCCAGGCGGGCGAACCCCCAGGCGGCGCAGGCGGCCACGAACAGGTATCCGACGGCGGCGGTCCAGAAAATCCTAGACGAAAACATGCGTCGTTCACCGGGAGCCGGCCAAACGGAATTGCCCGGTTTTCCACGATCGTATACGATCCCGCGCCATTCGGTCCCGGCGGAGCCCGGTCGAACCGAGGTTTAACGAAGGAGGGAGCCGTGCGAATTCCCGAACGCTACAACAACGTCACGCAGACGCGGTATGGCACGCTGATTTACAACAAGAATGACGTCCGCGTCGGACGGTCCATTGAGTTGTACGGCGAATATTGCGAGCGTGCAATCGTCGTCTTCGATCAGATGCTCGCGGCCGGGCAGCTTGTGCTCGACATCGGGGCCAACATCGGCGCCCAAACTCTGTTCTTTGCCAAAAAAGTCGGGCCCGAAGGCAGCGTGCTCGCCTTCGAGCCCCAGCGGCTGGTCTTCCAAACGCTTTGCGGCAACATGGCGATCAACAGTATCACCAACGTCCACTGTTGGAATACGGCCGTTGGTGCCGCACAGGGGCAGACGATTGTTCCGCGAATCGACCACGAACGGACGATCGATCTCTCGGCTGTTGAGATTGGGTCGGCGACGACCGGCGACCGCGTTCCGGTGATCGCGATCGACGACATGAATCTTCCGCGCTGCGACGTAATGCGGATCGCCGCTCCCGGAATGGAGGCCGCGATTTTGCAGGGGGCGGCCTCGCTTCTGACTCGCGTCAAGCCTATCCTCTATATCAGTTGCCAGCTCGACCCGTCGCGGGAAGCGGAGTTGCTTAAGCAAATCTTGAATCTCGGCTATGCGTCCTATTGGCACACCGCCGAGCTGTTCAACCCGCATAACTACGTCGCCAATCTGGAAAATGTCTTCAGCAGCCAATCGGTTCGCAGCTTGCTTTGCATCGACAGCGCCATCGAGCGGCAATTGACGGGCTTCACGAAGGCGGCTGTGCCGGAGGCCGCTTAAGAACGATTCGCGATCTTCGATGAATTCAGAGCCGTTTGACCTCGACCGCATTGGTTCCTCGGGGCATATGCGGGAAGTCGAGTTTCACGCGGAGATTGGTTCGACGAACGATCGCGCGACCGAATTGGCTCGCAAGCAGCAGCTCGATTGTCCCTGCTTGATCCTGGCGGCCCGTCAGAGCGCAGGCCGCGGCCGTGGTTCAAACCGCTGGTGGTCGGCCCCCGGTGCCGTAACGTTCTCATTGGTGCTGGATTCGCGCCAATTGGGATTGCCCTTGGAACGCTGGCCGCGGATCGCATTGGCGACAGGCGGGGCTGTTTGTGAGGCGATCGAACAGTTGATTCCGGACGCGGACGCTAAGGTTAAGTGGCCAAACGACGTTTACGTCGCTGGAAAGAAAGTCTGCGGAATCCTGGTCGAAGCGCCGGCCGACGGGGCGGGGCGGT
>CAYWOV010000397.1:0-4482 GCA_964459965.1 uncultured Planctomycetaceae bacterium
TGGCCAATCACACCAACGTCAGGCAGCCGCCCGTGATTCATCACGCCGCACACGTCGGCCTGAATCGTGTAATCGTGCAGGTTCGACTGTCCAAACCAGGTTTGGCTCCGCGCTCCGCGGGGAATCGTCGTGACCTTGAGCAGGACTCCGTTGCCTTCGATTTTTCGCGGTCCGCGCTCGACGGTCAACTGGATCCCCTGCTTATTCGTCCAGGCCCACTTGGACACGACCTTTTCGTCCGCGAGGATTTTCAACAACGGATCAAGCTCGGCCTTCGCCTTTTCGGCCGTCTGCGCTTTCTCGATCAGGTCGAGATAGCGCAGTAGCTCGGTCCACAATTGTTGGGGCGTCGTATTGTCGTACTTGAGCGCCGGACGGGCCGAGTTGACGAAACCGGTCATCAGGTACATATACAGCCGGCTCGCCAGCGGATTCTTCTTTTCGATCGTTTTCAACAGGTCAAAATCGAGCGGCACGTGGCGGACACGGGCTCCGACCCACGTCACGGGAATTTGCCCGTTATTGAAATCGAACTTCCAATTCAGGTCGGGGATCACCCGGATTCGGGCCGAGCCCTTCAGGCCCGCGCACTCGGCCTGCACGTAGACTGCCGACGGCCGATGGCCGGCCGGTGCCGTGAACGCACCGTTCTTGTCGATTTCGCCCAGGCTGCCTTTGGGCGCAGCCGGGGGTTTTACCCCGGGTGGACTGGGTGGTTGCACGGTGAATTTGATTTCGTCCGGATTGGCAACCCGCAGGTATTGCCCCTTGGAGTTATAGAGCCGCACCTGAAACTCTTGCAGGCCTTCGGGCAGCAAGAGCGATTCACACGGCACGACCTCCACCAGCGCCGGTTTTGAGTCACTTTCGGTCGGCGCTTCCTTTGGCGGTTCGGGCCGCGGAGTGGCTTGCGGTTCCTTACCTTTGTCGCCGATGCAATACAGCACGTTGGCGAGCTGCTGGTAGATGCGCCCGTGCGACACGATCGGAGAAGCGTTGACCTCGCCTCCCGAAAGCCGCATGCGGTACAGCACTTCGACGTCGCGTCCTTTGAGCTTGAGCGTGTACCAGACGCCGCTCAGGGTGCACACGTAAATCTTGCCGTCTGCATACAAAGGGCTCGCGGAAATCGCTGTATCGAGTTTCTTGCCTTTGGGGCCGTTCAGGAAGGCGCCCGTCTCTGGGTTAACGACGTGTAAATATCCGCCGCTGTCGACCACGACCACATTTCCGTCGACCGAAATCGCCGAACTCTTGTCGACGGTTATCTCTTTTTTCCGCCAAAGCTCGCCCGATTTGACGAGGTCGCCACGTTTTGAGGCGTCGACGCTGAAGAAGGCGCCCATCGTGCTGTCGTCGCGATTCTCTTCCGCTTGGCCGAGGAAAACACGGTTCTTCACAATTAGCGGCGTGCCCTGAATGCCGCGTCCGGACGCCTCATAGACCCACAATTGTTTGCCCGTCCGAGGCTCGAATCCGTAAACCGATCCGTCACCCGACGCGACTACCAACTGGGCCACGCCGTTGATCACGGTCGGCACCGGCATGCTGTACGAAACGTCTTCCGGCGAAGGCCGCGTGTCCGAATACCAAACGGGGGCACCGTTGCGCTTGTCAAAGGCGATCACCCGCTGGGCCGGCCGCGCTTTGTCACCCCAGTCGACGAAAACCGAACTGACATAAACCAGATTGCCGCAGATGACCGGAAAGGCGGCCCGGCCGCCGAACGCACTGATGATGCCGTGCTCTTCCGCCAGCGAATGTTCCCAGATCGTTTTGCCTGTCGTCCCGTTGATGCATTGGAAAAAGCCGCAGACGCCGAGAGCAAATACGTTGCCCGTCTCCGGATCACCGACCACGCTCGACCATCCGACGCGTGGGGCCGGCACGTCTGAGAGGAAGACGTTGAAGACGTTTTCCCAAAGCGTTTCGCCCGTCGACGCGTCCAGGCAGACGACTTTTTCACCCTCAATATCGGTGTCCGGATGATCACGGACGAGGGTATACAGCTTGCCACGCATGCAGATCGGCGTGGAACGGCCGCCCAGGTCTTCCCTTTTCCAGAGAACGTTTTCTCCATCGGGCGTCCAGCGGTCGACCAATCCGGTTTCGCGGGAAACGCCGTTGAGCTCCGGGCCGCGCCAATTCGGCCAGTCCATGGGGGCTGCCGCCCAAGCGTTGCCCGTCTTGGCCGAGCCGGCCTCCTGGGCCGGAGCGATTGAGGGGTGAACGAGCAAGATCGAGATCCCGCTGAGTAGGATCGAGCAAAGTGGCTGCCGTGCGTAAGAAAATGGCCGCCGCAGGAATCGCTTCATGGAGTGGGCTTTCATCGGTGGGGAAGCGGGTGGGAAAACCAGAGCGCGGCCGGTGACAACCGATTTCCTCGGGCCACGTTTCATGAGGACCGCTGCCGAAGGATGAACATCGCCAGAGAATTTTCGCGTGCCTATCGGGTCCAACGGTCGCGTGCAAACATCCAGCGGTTCGCGCTCACTCTGTTCCGGCGCTAAGGATAATGAATCGCCCCGGCACCGGCAAGCAGCCGAGGGACCGTCGGCAGGTGAACAATATGAAAGGTGCCGTCACATTTCGACCCGTTTGAAGCGGCGGGCAGCGTGTGTTAAACAGGAGGCGCACTTGGAGGTGCGCCTGCATGGGATTCGTCATCGGAATGGATGAAGCCGGCTACGGTCCGAATCTTGGGCCGCTCGTGCTCACGGCGACGGTTTGGGAAGTCCCCGGACGCTGGCCAAAGCGGACGGATTTTTGGAAGACCTTCGATCAAATCGCCCGGCAGGGGGTCGTCCGAGGCAAGAAGGCCGCCCGCGACAAGACCGCGTCGAAGAATAATTTGTCGGAAGACGGCCCGGACGACCCGCCCCAAGACGATCGGCTGCACATCGCCGACTCGAAGTCCGTCTATTGCCCGGCAACCGGATTGGGAGCACTCGAGCGAGGGGCGCTGGCCGCCTTCGGCATCTCCTCGCGTGTGCCGTCGGATTTCGACGAATTGCTGGACGAACTCTGGGGACGCACCGAAGACGGTCCGGTAGAAGACGCGGTCGGACGCGGACGCGATCTGTGGTTTTCGGACGACGTCGAACTCCCCCTGCCCCTGAGCCAGGAGGGACGCTCTGCTGCAGTCGCGGCCCAAAAATGGCGGGACATTTGCGATGCGTCGGGCGTTCAGTTGCGTGCGATCCGCTGCGACGTGGTCGCTCCCCGGCGCTGGAACAGAGCGACCCGCGAGACCGACAACAAGGCGACGGCCTTGTCCCAACTCCATTTAAAGTTGCTGCGGCGCGTGTGGGATCCCGACGCACCCGGTCCGACGATGGTGATCGCGGATAAACACGGCGGCCGCAATCGTTACGCGGAGCTGCTCACCGAGTGCCTTGATGGCCGCATGGTCTGGTGCCGGCAAGAATCGCGGGACTCGAGCATTTATCGTGTCGGTCCGACCGAAATTCATTTCGAGGCGAAGGCCGAACGCCATTTTCCCGTCGCCTTAGCCTCGATGGTCTCGAAATACGTCCGCGAGCTGGCAATGGAACTTTTCAACCGCTTTTGGCAAACGCATCTGCCGACGCTCAAACCAACGCACGGCTATCCGAACGACGCCCGTCGCTTTCGCCAGGAGGTCGCCGAGATCCAGGCCCGCCTCGAGATTCCCGACGACATGCTGTGGCGAGAACGCTGAGTCATTCGCGACTGGGTCACTGGCCACTTATTCGCGCCGCCATCGGCATGCGGCGGCCGCTGCCGAAGGCCCGCTGGGAGAGTTTGATCCCCGGCGGCATCTGGCGGCGTTTGAATTCGTTGCGGTCAAGCTGCCGTGCCACCCAGCGAACCGTGTCGGGCGGATATTGCTGACTGAGAGCCGAGACCGACATTTCCCGCTCGATCAACCCTTCCAGAATCGCGTCCAACAAATCGTAAGGAGGCAGCGTGTCCTGATCGACCTGATTGGGCGCAAGCTCGGCACTCGGTGCCTTTGACAGAGTATTCGCCGGAATGACCTCCCGCCCCTCGATTTTTTCGTTGATATACCGCGAAACCGAGTAAACATCTCGCTTGAAGACGTCGCACAAAACGGCAAATCCGCCCGCCATGTCGCCGTAGAGCGTGCAATAGCCGACCGCCAATTCGCTCTTGTTGCCGGTCGCCAGCGGCAGCCAGCTGTGGCGGTTGCTGCGGATCATCACGAGTGCCCCGCGAATTCGCGATTGCAGGTTCTGATCGGCCAGTCCGCCGGGCTGGCTCGCCAGATCGCCCGAGACGATCGGAGTACCTTCGTAGGCCCGCTGGATCGCGTCGATCGGAATTATTTCGTGCTGAACGCCCAAATTCTCGGCTAGTCGGCGAGCATCCTCAACACTGTGCGGGCTGCTGTGCCGGCTGGGCATCAATAGTGCATGCACGTGTTCCGGCCCGACCGCGCGTGCGGCGATGTAACAGGCCAATGCACTGTCGATTCCGCCC
>CAYWOV010000398.1:0-4475 GCA_964459965.1 uncultured Planctomycetaceae bacterium
CTGGAGTCGCCCGTCAATGACGACCTGGGCCGAATCGATTGGAAATGGAAACCGCACCATCGCCTGGCTCACGCCGTCCGGACCAGTGTCTTGGACGAGATCTCCTTCCACGACGATCCATGAATCACGGTAAAGCTTGTCGAATTTCTCGGTCCAATCCTCCTTTCGGCCCTTCACTGTTCGCCGGGCGTCATCGCAAATGTCGAACAGCGGAACGGTCGACAAGTTCACGATCGCGCCCAGCTCTCGCGCCTTTTGACGAAGGCCCAACGATTCTGCGTCCTCGCGACTCAGCCGGTCGACAGCCCAAGCCGCCTGGCGATACTCTTCGGCAGCTTTCGGCACGTCGCCGGCGCGAAGGGCCGCTGCGCCTGCCTCGACGTGGCCCGGCAGTGAGACCAGGGCCTGATCATTTAACCGAGATTGCCAGACAAAATAGCCCGTCGCCGTAACGACAATGCCAATCGCCAGGAACACCAATCGGAACCGAGTCGCCGGCGGTCGCCGCACGACGACCGTCACCGAGTCGGCCGCGCTCGGTTCGTCACGACGCGCCGCAATGGGGACATTCGTGGCAGCGGCCGCGCTGCCAACCGTTTTGGCCGAATTAGCGGCCTTAGACGGTGCGGCGGGAACCGGGATGGGCTGCACGGCTTGCGCGCGCGGCATGGATTCATGAACCTGCGTGGGCGGCGCCTTCTGCGGAGGCTCTTTCTTCGGCTTCGGCCGTGGATAGGCGTCGTTGGGAAGAACGAAAAGCACGTCTCCGCAACGATGGCATCTCACCGACTGAAAAGTCGATTGGCGCACGCCGGAAACATGATGACCGCAGGTGCAAGCGATGTCGTAAGGCGCCGGCGGTTCCGGTGGCTGACGTCGCTGCAAGAGCTGCGTGGTCTTGGCCAGCCAGGTGACCATTGAAACTCCGTAAAGGCTTCCCGCATTTGATTATTCAGCACGAGCTAAGGACGGTCAACGGCGAGCGAATAGGTATGAAAGGGCGTCTTGAGTCGATTCCAGCAACGCGGCTCTGGATTCGGCGAAGAGGTCGCTCACTCACCGCTTTTTTGGCACCGCCCGGCATGCTCAAATGGATGAGGACAAGCTGGCCGGAATTTCATGTTACTGCGATTGCCGTAGCGTCCAATGACTTGTTGGCAAGACTCGAAGATTCCTTGCCGCCTCTCTGTCGATGCAAGTGCCAGCCTTATAATAGGTTACCGCAGACACCCATGGCGGCGCGTTGTCTTCGGTTCCAGGACTTCATCGGGATTACAGCTTGGCGCCTAGAATTGCGGATCATTGGAATCGACAAGGAGAGTTGCCGATGGCAAATGCAAACACGATTTTCTCACGATTGGCATCAGCAGACGACACGCGGGACAACGAGCAAGATGCACGCCGAGCCTCCCGATCAAGCGAGTCGGGAAAACAAGGATCCGGGGTCACCGATGCGGACTTGCTCGACGCTTATTCTCAAGCGGTGATCAATGTGGCCCGCACCGTGGGGCCGGCGGTAATTGCAGTCGCCGCACGAGGCGATGTGTCCGGACGAGGCGGTGCGGGTGGTGGAATGGGTTCCGGCTTCCTCTTGACGCCCGACGGCTACGCCCTCACCAACAGTCATGTTGTCCACGGTCGGCGATCCGTCACGGCGACAACGGAGGAGGGGGACCGTATTGGCGCTGAGTTGGTCGGGGATGACCCGGCGACGGATCTCGCCCTCTTGCGACTTGTGGCCCGCGATCTGCCTTTCGCGACACTCGGGGATTCCGAGGCGCTTTGCGTGGGACAGTTGGTGATTGCAATGGGCAACCCATTGGGTTTCCGCTCGACTGTCTCCACCGGAGTGGTCAGCGCGGTAGGTCGCGCAATGCGAAGCGAGGACGGCCGGTTGATCGAAAACATTGTGCAGCACACGGCACCGTTAAACCCGGGAAACTCCGGCGGTCCGCTGGTTGACTCGCGGGGCCGCGTGGTGGGAATCAACACGGCTGTTATTGCCATGGCGCAGGGCATGGGGTTTTCCATTCCGTCCACCACGGCCGCTTGGATCGTGGGCGAACTTGTGTCGCACGGAAGGGTGCAAAGGCCCTCGCTGGGAATCAGCGCGACGGTCACGCGCCTGCCCCGCCGGCTCGTTCGCGAACTCGATCTGCTTTCCGATACGGCCGTCGAGGTGATGGAAGTCGTTCCCCAGGGGCCGGCTGCCGCAGCCGGGATTCGTCCGCACGACGTAATTGTGGCCGCCGACGACCGGATTGTCTCCAATGTGGATGATCTGCACCGTCTGCTGTCCGGACGGCTTTCTCCGGGAACATCCCCGTTATCGGCTCAAGGTGGACGAGTTGAATTAGAGGTTTCGGTGATCCGCGATGATCGCATCGTCAAGATTCCCGTCACGCCCCGTTTAGCGGGGCAATAATCCTTGACGAGCAAGCCAGGGAGGCTTTTGCTATGCAGAATCGAATCGAGAGCCGGATGATGCGAGAAGAAAACCTGCCGATTCACCATCTGCCGTGGCAGGAACGGCTGACCGCCGTCATGGAGATGATGCGCGAAATGAGTTCGCAGACCGATCCCCAGCAGATGGTGCAGCAATATGGCGCCCGGATGCGGCGGTTCCGGCACGTTGACCGGTCCATTTCGCTCAGCCGTCGGGACTTGGTTGCGCCTCAAGTACGGATCACGCGATACAGCGGTTGGAACAGCGAAGTCAATCCCTGGAAGCAGCCCGAGCAACTGCCGCTCCTCGAAGGCGGCATCCTGAGTGAGTTGATCTACGGCGACGAGCCGCGGGTGATCGACAATTTCGAGGTCGCGGCAAACGACCCCGCCGCTGAGTTTCTGGCCGGGCATGGTTCGCTCGTGGCGATTCCGTTGCTCGACAAAGGCGTGGCCCTAAACATGGTCGTGCACTTGCGCCGCGAGCCGGGCGCATTTGATCCTGAATTCTTGCCGGAGCACGTGTGGACGGCCAATCTCTTCGGCCGGGCGACGAACAGCCTCGTTTTGGCCGGCACGGTGAAGACGGCTTACGAAGAGATCGATCGGGAACTGAAAGCCGTCGCGGCGATTCAGCGCTCGCTGCTGCCCGCGAAATTGCCGGAAGTGCCGTCGCTGAAGCTTGCCGCGCATTACGAGACAGCCCGCAGGGCAGGGGGGGATTACTACGACTTTATCCCGCTGCCAGGGGGATTGCTCGGCATTTTGATCGCCGACGTGAGCGGACATGGCACGCCGGCCGCCGTGATGATGGCCGTCATGCATAGCATCGTTCACAACTATCCCGGCGATCCGCTGCCGCCAAGCCAGCTTTTGACCTTTCTCAATCAGAAGCTCGTGCAGCATTACGTCGGCGAGAACGGGACATTCGTGACTGCATTTTATGGAATTTTTGATCCGTCCACGCGCGTTTTGACCTATTCGTGCGCCGGGCATAATCCACCGCTCATGCGGCGCTGCAGCCAGCAGGAAGTTTCGAAACTCGACGGGGCGCAGCAAATGCCGCTCGGAGTGATGAGGGAAACCAATTTCTTAAACCGAGCCGAACAACTGCAGCCCGGCGATCAAATCATCTTCTACACCGACGGAATTACCGAGGCGACAAATGCGGAGGGCGAGCTGTTCGGCACGACGCGGCTCGATTCCGTTCTCTCAGAGTGCTCTTCCGAGCCGGGCGAGATCATCGAATCGGTGCGGCGTCAGCTCGACGCCCACACCGGCGGTGCGGCGCCTCGTGATGACCAGACGCTCGTCGTGGCGCGCGTCACGTAATCCGACGATTCGACGTGACTTGGATCCATCTGTCCGAACCGGTACCGGGCTTGTGCCCGCGCTCGCGAACCTAGAATTTCTCACGCGGCCCGGGCGCGGGTCTCTCCCTATCCGCGCCGAATGGAGAGACGTTCGAATCCTGTCTCTCAAATTTGGAGTCAGGAAGTTGGTGAAACACCGGATCGAGTCTGGTCGATCACCTTCAACGCGGACTTTGCCGCCTCGGCTGCTCTGGTCTGCGGATGGTTTTCCACCACCTCGCGAAGCAGACGCGCGCCGTCCTCAATCTTTCCCCAGGCATTAAGGCCTTCAACATCGCGGTCCAACTCATTCACTGCTTGTTGAAGCTGTTCCTCAGTCATGAGGCGTGCCTTCTTGGTCGACAGCTCGACTAATCGCTGTTGTAGCGGAGTCAGCGGTGACGGGGCGGGGACGGGCGCGGGAATTGGGGCGGCAGCGATCGGATCGGGGGCCGCCTGCTGGGCGGGACTGCTGACTCTTACAGGACTGGTCTGAGCGACAAGAATCGTCCAAGTTGTCGCGATCACTGCCACAACGATTCCAAAAACCGCCGCACGCTTCATGACTGCCTCCATGGGGTTTCGATGACGCGAGGACCGTGCTGGAAACTTCGCACGGAATCATATCGACATCATTTCGCGATGTCAGTGGATCTCGAGCACGGTCTTCGATTCGAC
>CAYWOV010000399.1:0-4469 GCA_964459965.1 uncultured Planctomycetaceae bacterium
AGTTCAACGATGGGTTGTCCGGCTTTGACCGAATCACCCAGGTTGACGAGGAGCTTGCGCACATGCCCCTCGATCGTGGCGGTGAGCGAGCCAAGGTTCTCGGGAAGCAGCTCCGTGCGCCCCAGGCTATCGACGGTAACGGCGAGAGATCGCTTTTGGGCGGGGGCGCAGTGGACCGTGACGTGTCCTTTAACTTCCTCGTCGCCCTCTTTTCCAGCCTCCTTCTTTTCCTCGGCGTGTTCGGGTTCTTTGTCGTGGGAGACGGCGGTATTTGCGGTCGCCGGGCTCTCTTTCGCGGCTGTTTTGGCGTCCGCGACCGTTTCCGAGCCCTTTCCGGTCGAACTGTCGGGCAGGGCCGCGCTGCAGCCGACAAAAAGGACAGTCGTCAAGAGCGCCAAACGGAACGCCATCGTCAAATCCCTGCGAATGACTTTAACCGGATTTCTCAGAGACTTCAGAATAACCCGAACCTGAAGGGCTGTCGGCGTTAAAACGGTGAGTTTTCATTCATCTACGAAGGTTGGTTCGCCGACCGCCGATGACACTTGACGCTGTCCGATGGACCGGCGGCAAAACTATTCTACTATTCTACGATCGAGCACCGAATGGCATCGGGGTATGGGGGACGGATCCTCCTTCCGGCGGCGGCCTTAATACTAGTCGCCTGCGGCTGTCAGGGGCCAGGAAGCCGGCCGGACACTGTACAGGGATCCGCAAGCAAGAATCAGGAACTGGTGGCGGGGCTGTCTGAACGCCCGGCGACTCGGAGCGAGAATGCGCAGCCGCCCTCGTCTGTCAGCTCGTTCGCGGCAGCCGACTTGTCCAACTCTGACACGCACGTCAGTTTGGGTCCAATCGTCCCGCTCGGCAATGAATCCAACGGTCCGATCCAGAAAGTCCAGGCGGCTGGCGATTCGATGCGAGTCGCGGCTATTCCGCCCGAGTCATCGCTGAGGACTGAACAAGTCTCGTCGAATCCCGCGCCTTCAATGTCTCTGTCTTTGGACCAGGCGATTGCCACGGGGCTCGAACAAAATCCGACGCTGGTGTCCTTGCGCGCCACTCAGCCGGTTGCCGAGGCGGCCCTGCAGGTGGCACAAGTCTATCCGTTCAATCCCTATGTGCAGGCGGAAGTCTGTCCGATGGACCACCAGCTCGGGGCGGGCCAGGGGGCGACACTGAATTATGTCTACTTCATGCAAACCCTCGAGCTGGCCCACCAACAGCGGTATCGCGAGGTCAGCGCGGCCGCCGCGCGGAATCAGGTGAGCTGGAACGTAATTTCGGCTGAGTTGACCAACGCGGCCCAGACGGAACGGCTGTACTTTACGGCACTCTATCAACGTGATCTTCGCGATCTGGCGCGGCTCACCGCCTCGCTCAACGAACAGCTGCTCGGCGTCGTTCAGCGGCGATTCAACGCCGGGACGGGCACGCCGGCCGAACAGACGACGGCTACAGTCGCCGCCCGACAAAGCCGCAAGCAGGCCGGCCTGGCCGACGCTAATTTTCAAACCGCCCTGTTGGCCCTCAAGCGCCAACTGAATATCGATAGTGCGTTACCGATCGGGCTGGTCGGTCGGCTCGAAGACTTCACCTGGTTACCGGTTGAAGGCGTCGAGCCCGATGCGTCGGATTCTGCAGCACCGATTCACGTCTCGTCCGAGGTCGCCGCGAAGTTTGCTTCGGAGCGGCCCGATGTCTTGGCTGCACAGGCGGGAACAAGCGTGGCACTGGCCAATGCCGACCTGGCGCGCGCGAATATGGTGCAAAACGTCCAGGTCGGTCCCTTCTACGAACGGGACGATTACGGAACGACCTTTCTCGGACTCCGTGCGCAGATGAACCTTCCGATTTTTGATACGGGACGCCCGCTGGCAAATCAAAGGGCCGCTGAGGCCACCCATCAAGCCACCGTCGCACAGGGACTCTGCGCCCAAGCACAAGTCGAGGCGCAAACAGCCATCGAACGCTTTGAACGGGCGCGGCGCCTGGCGACGCGCGAGCGGGCTGATTTTGCGCGTACGGTACCCGAGCAACTCGAGCGCGTGCGACACCAATTCGATGCGGGACTGGTCGACATCCTGTATGTGTTCACGATCCAAAATAATCTGATCCAGGAACACAAGACGTACCTCGACTTGCTGAACGAAGTGGCCCAAGCGGCCTCCGATTTGACCTTGGCGGCCGGCCTTCCGCCCGCGAGAGTCGTCTCCGGACAAAATAACGAGCAGGCGCTCTCCCCGGCCGCTCCCCCAGCCGTCCCATCGACCCGGTAATTCTCGTTCCGAATGCTATCCCCCCAATTTGTAAGTTCGGCTACACTTCGGACTCGAGAGGGTTCGAACGTACACGGTCGTAACTCCTGCAGTTTCGCATCGTTCACAGGGACGTGAAACGTTGATTGGGCGATCGACAAGCGCGCGGGCGTCGCCATGCGCAGATCCGGTTTGCGCCGTCGTCTTTCACGCGGACGATTTCGGGATGAATCGCTCGGTGAGCGCGGGAATCATCCGCGGTTTCACGCACGGCCTGCTGACCAGCACATCGCTCTTGGCCAATGCGCCCGACGCCGAGGCGGCCCTCAGAGACTGGCGGCTGTTGGAAGGACAACGGGAGGCCGGATGTCTGCCTTCGGCCGAGGCCCGAGCGACGCTCGGCGAACCGACACAGCTGTTTGAACTCGGCATCCACCTGAATCTGACCCAGGGTTGTCCACTCACGCGAGGCTATCCGCCGCAATTGCTCGACCGAGCCGGTCGCTTTTGCGGCATCGGCCGACTCTTTCGCCATCTCCATCGGCGCCGACCAAGGTTCGAGACGGCGCTCCGATCCGAATTGTCGGCTCAGATCGAATACCTCAAGGACCGCGGAATTCAGCCGACGCACCTCAACGGCCATCAATACATCGAACTGCTTCCCGGATTGCGCGGCACGGTCCGCGGGCTGCTCGCGCGGTACGGCATCAAGACACTCCGTGTCCCCCGTGAACGCGGCCTGGCCCGCACAACCCTCGTCAATCGCCTGGCGGTGGCGAATTGGTCCTTGGCGCACGTCAAGCGATTTTACGCCGGCCGGCTGCTCCGCGACGCGCAGCGATGGGATGTGCGATTTCCAAGCGTGTTCTTCGGAACGAGCCACGCAGGACGGGTCGATCTACGGATGGTTCAACAGTACGTCGCCAGCGGCCGCGGCTGCCGGCTCATCGAAATCGGCTTGCACCCCGCAACCTCATCAAACGCCGAACCGGTCGCAGGCTGGGACGATCCGCTTGCGCACCATCGCCCGCAGGAGCTGCAAATGCTCACAAGCACGGCGCTCGTCGAATTGCTCCGTTCGCGCGGACTCGCGTTGGGCCGCCTCACCGAGCCGACGACGATCGCCCCGGCCAAAGCCGCGTAAGAGAAGGACAAAGGCGGAAGGATGAACCATACCGAGGACCCGCTACCAGCGCGACTCACAGCGAGCGCGTGTCTGGTTCATCCTTCATCCTCCATCCCAAATGCTTCCGCGCTCCGCCGGTTGGCGACGCCGACCGCGATCCTGTTGGCCGCCGTCCTCGTGACCGGCATGTTGCGACTGTCAACGTTGGGGACGCTGGCGCTCACCGATAACACCGAGGCGCGATACGCCGGCATCAGTTGGCACATGTTCCGCTCGGGGGACTGGGTGACGCCTCGCGTTTATCTCTCGGGTGAGCTGGTGCCGTTCTGGGCCAAGCCGCCGCTCTTCTTTTGGTTGACCACACTGTCCTTCGAGGCCTGCGGAGCCAGTGAATGGGCCGCGCGGCTGCCTAATTTCTTGATCGCCGTCGCCGTCGTCGCTTCGACGATCGCATTCGGACGTCGATTTTGGGGTCCGCGTGTGGGTGCGCTCGCCGGAATCATGCTTGCTTCCTCGGGCCTGTTCTTTGGGCTCGCCGGCTCATGCATTTTGGATATGTCCCTTGCCGCCAGCATCGGCCTGGCGTTGATGAGTTTCGCCCTCTTCGCCGCCGACGAACTCAAAGGGGCGTGGTGGGGGCGGGCCTTCTTTTTATCGCTCGGACTGGGCAGCCTCGCGAAAGGCCCGATTGCTTTAGTGCTCGTCGGACTGACCTTGGGGGCGTGGATTGCGGCAAGCGGTCAATGGCGGCTCATCCGGCGACTGCCATGGGCATCGGGCGGATTGATTCTCGCCGTGGTCGCCGTTCCGTGGTACCTGCTGGCTGAGCGGGCGACCCCCGGATTCCTACGCTATTTTCTGTTGAACGAGCACCTCCTGCGATACATTCGATCCGAGTATGGCGACCTGTATGGCGCCGGTCGGACGCAGCCTTACGGTGCAAGTTGGCTGATGCTGCTTGTCACTTTTCTGCCGTGGTCCCCTTTGTTCTTCACCTATGCGATCAGTCGCTGGCGCGGACGAAATTCCACACCGAGTCGGTCTCGCGACAACTGGCTGCTGTTCGTGCTTATTTGGGGACTAAC
>CAYWOV010000400.1:0-2856 GCA_964459965.1 uncultured Planctomycetaceae bacterium
AACGCCGAGTGCCATCGATTTCTTCGCCCACCGGCTCTGGCCTAAGGCGGCTGAACGAGACTGTCTCGCCGCCGTCAAGAAGCACGTGGGGCTTTGCCTCGACGTGTGCCACCAGGCGGTCGCCTTCGAAGACATGCGGCAATCAGTCGCCGCGATCGACGCGAGCGGGATCCGCATCAATAAGATCCACATCACTTGTGCGATCGAGCTGGAGGATCCGGCGGCGAACGCGGAAGGTCGCCGGGCGTTGGCCCGCTATGTCGAGCCGCGCTATCTCCATCAGACAAAGGCGTATCTCTCTGATGGCACGATCTTGACGGCTCTCGACCTCGACCAGGCGCTCGCCGATCCGCGGCCCGAATTCTCGGAAGCCGAGCGGTGGCGCGTGCATTTCCACGTGCCGGTCGACGCGGAGCGATTGGGCCCGCTCAAGACAACTCGGACCGACCTGCGGCAGGCGTTGACGGCTATTAAGGGCCTTTCGTACGCGCCGCATCTCGAAGTCGAGACCTATACTTGGGAAGTGCTACCCGATCGGCCGGCTGTCGACCTCGTCGAGGGGTTGACCCGCGAAATGACGGCGACGCGCTCGCTGCTTGCGGAGATCGGTCAACTGGGCTGAACGCAAGTCTTTGCGCCGCAGGGTCTGCGAGTCGGCTTGACCTCGTTTCCCAGCCGGGATATCGTTCCGATCTCCTCTCCCCCTTTTTTCCAGTCTGCCGATCCCTTCTTACCGGCCACCATCTGCCGAAACGGGTTTCCCATGGAACGCCGTGCAATGCACATTTTTCGGCGCAGCGCCATTTTCTGCGGCGCCGGTTTGTTCTTGCTCTTGGTTAAATTCCCGGCGGGCGCCCAGCAGCAACCGGTGCTACCGCCGTTCATAAAGGACTTGGCGGCCGTAGGAGTTCCCGTTACGCAAGGGCAGCCGCCGGCCAATAGCGGAACGGTTCCTCAGAATTCTGCGGGTGGAAATCAGTCCGACCCGAATCGCGTCTTCGACCAAACGACCCCCGCGCCGAAGGAGGCCAAGGCCGGATCGCCGACGGTGCTTGTGCTGCGGAACGGACGGGCCTTGCAGGGGACAATTCGGGCCGATTCGCGCGGTTACTTCGTCGACTCGCGCCGGTCGAGCCTTTATTTTCCCTTCTCGCACGTGAAGTTTGTCGCGGCCGACATGCACGAGGCGTATACCAAGCTCTGCGATTCGGTTGGCGGCTCATCGTGCCGCCGCGATTTGCTGCTCGGGCGCTGGTGCGTCGAAAATGATCTGCGTGCCGAGGCGGCGGACCACTTTCGTAATGTGCTGACTTACGAGCCGGCCAACCGCGAAGCGCGGCAAGCGCTCGCTCGCCTCGAGCAGACTCAAAGCGAAGCGCCCGCGGAAGGCGGCGAAACAAAACCGGCCGCGCATGCGGCCGAGACTCAGTTCCCCGAATCAATGTCACGGCTCTCGGGGTCGGCGGTGCGGGAATTCGTCACCGGCGTCCAGCCGATCCTGTTGGCGCGATGCGGCAGCGTCAAATGTCATGGCACTGCCGATCCCGCGATGCCCTCCGTCTCCACGTTCGACCTCGAGCACGTGCGTCTCTCGCAAGGCAGCAATCGAGCGGCGACGGCTCGCAATCTCGAGGCCGTGTTGAACCAGCTGGACGGTCAATTCCCCACGCAGAGTGCACTTTTTCAAAAGGCCAGGCAGCCCCACGGCGGGGAAACAATGCGCTCTCCGCTCGACGGGCCGGCCGGCCGATCGCAAGAAATGCGGCTAAGGCGGTGGGTGGAACTGATCACGCCCGAGCGCAACCGGCTCAAGCGTGAGCAGGCCAGCCGCGATTTCATCGGCCGCTTTTCCCGTTCGAAAAATCCGCCGACGCTGCACGATCCCAACGTCGTCGGCGCCGGTGCCACGACGGGCAACGCCGATAACGGATCGATGCAAGCCGACCATCTCGGCTCGCCGGGCGACGCGGCAACCGGCTTCCACAATCCTGGCGATTCGCCAAAAAGACTCGGCCCGCTGACGGATCCGTTCGATCCGTCCCAGTTCAACGGACAGAATCAACGCTAACGCAGAGCAAGCTGGCAACTAGCCTTGCGAAAATCGCCTCAACCGCACCAGCGCTGGATCGCCTGTTCGTAGAACCGCGTGCCGCGGTCGAGCTGCTCGAGCGCGATCCATTCGTCGAAGGTGTGAGCCTGCGCGATATTGCCCGGTCCGAAGACGGCCAGTTTTTTGAGCGCGGTGAACTGTGTTCCGTCGGTGCCATAGGTCACGGTCGTCGGCGTTTTCTGGCCGACGATCGACAGGAGTTCCGTCACCAGCTCAGACTTGGGATCGATAAACAGCGGAGTCGCCGCGCCTTTCACTTGGAACTCGAGGCCGTTGCGTTCGGCCGCCGCACGGGCCCGGTTGAGCAAGGCATCCGGCTTTTGACCGGGCATCAGCCGGAAATAAACCGTGCACACGCTTTGCGGCGGCGTGATGTTGACGGCAGCCGTGTGGTCGTTGATGCCGATGTTCCAACTGATCGTCGGGGGATCGAACCGGTCGTCTTGCCACGCCGGATCTGATTCGGTCTCGTCGTGAATGGCCTTCATCTCGACGAGGAAGGGGATCATCGCCAGATTCGCGTTGAGGCCGTGCCGCGTACTCGAATGGGCCGCCCGGCCCCGCGAGACGGCGACGAATCCGTACGTCCCTTTGTGGGCGTATACGACCTCGAGGTCGGTCGGCTCGCCGACGATGCCGCACGAGCCGCCAGCGACCATCTCGCGATAAAGTTCAGACCGTTTGGCGACTTCGGCCGCTCCCGTGTAACCGACCTCTTCGTCGGCCGTGCACGTGACGTAAAGCGG
>CAYWOV010000400.1:2956-4441 GCA_964459965.1 uncultured Planctomycetaceae bacterium
GAGCCGAAGGCCACCAGGTCCGAGGTGTAGTCGAGGGCGTTCATCAAGAATGACCAACGTCATTGGGCAAGCGAACAGCTTAACCCGCAGGCCTGCCAAATGCATTCGTCATTCGACCGCCTAGCGGCTGCTCAAGTTCGGCGAGGAGATGGCAAATCCCGTCTTCGGATCGATGTCGAGATTCAAATGCTCCTTGGCCACCGTATAGAACAGGAAGCCGTACATCATTTCCTCGGTCGTCTGATCCCCTTCGCGCACGGTCTTTTTCGGGTCGGGATTGAACGGGTTGAACGACGAATTGTCGTAGTGGGCCACGACCTCGAACTTCGTCCCGGCGGGGAATTTTCGCGTCCCGGGCTGCCAGGCGTAGCCGATTTGCCAGTCGAAGCTGTAATTCGGCACGACGAGCAGCGTCTCGGTTTTGCCGTCCGGGTAGTGGGCCAGATAGGTCATGTCGGTCCCGCGGACGTGCATGTGAGTGAAGAGGCCCGTGCCGACGATATCCTGCTTCGTCTGCCACGACTCTGTCACCTTATAGTGCGGGTCGCCGGCGGCAATCGCGAAGTCGTGGTTGGAAATCCGCTCGAGGTGCAGCTCCTTCTGGACTTTTTCGCGTGCATAGCGGAATCCGAGCGAAATGCGGCACTTTTCCGGGTGGCCGTCGGTCGTGAAGTGAATCTGCAGCAAGGCGAGATACATCTTCGGCACGCGAACGGCGATGCCGTCCTGCAGCACCATGGGAATGCCGCCGGGGACTTTGCCCGTGACGAAGATCGCATTTTTCACCTTGTCGCCGAAGGCCGGCACCAGGATCAGATTGCAGTGGTGCACGACTTTGGGGTTGTCCGGCAGAATCTGCACGCGGTCGATCCACGTGTCCTGCGGAAAGACGTACGATAGCGCCTCGTAGCGGTACTTCACAAAACCGTCAGTCGGTACGCTGTGCAATTTCGTTTTGAGGATCAGATCCGGCTTGCCGATCAGCCAGCCTTCGCCGACCACTTTCCGCAAAGGCGCGGGAGCCGAATCAGCCACTTTTTCGCCGGCCGGCATGCCTGATTGCACCCAGGACGCAATTGTGTCCCGCTCGGCGGCCGACATTTCGCGATGATTGAGAAAATCGTCGTGCGCGGCGGCCGCGTACCAGGGGGGCATCGCCTCGTCGCCGACGACCTCTGCCATCGTCGCCCCCTGCTTTTTCGCGTCATCGTAGGTCAAAAGCGAAAACGGCGCCTCAGTGCCCGGCTGATGACACTCAACGCAGTGCCTCCGCAGGATCGGCGCGACGTCTTTGTGAAAAGTCACCGCCGCATGCGCAGGCGGAGCCGCGTGCGTGATCAGGCAACCGTCGACCGTGGTCTCCGTCACGGCAACCGGCTTGCCGGCCAGCACCGCGTCGATGGCGTTTTCCAAATCGTTGTGCTGGGCCGCCTCGCCGGCACCCGTCACACGATATTGATCGTCGATGCGGCCGCGGTATTTCAA
>CAYWOV010000401.1:0-4436 GCA_964459965.1 uncultured Planctomycetaceae bacterium
GACACGCGGGGAAGCCCGCGCCTGGAGAGCCGATTCGTGAACATTCTCGCCACTTTCGATTCCGGCCTGCTCCTGGCCTTCGACTTCGCG
The DNA here is from genome assembly GCA_964459965.1 of uncultured Planctomycetaceae bacterium. GTDB lineage: Bacteria > Planctomycetota > Planctomycetia > Planctomycetales > Planctomycetaceae > DASPSM01. Next base: position 91 of record CAYWOV010000401.1, read on the forward strand.
CCCTACCTCAGCAAGGGGGGCAGCATACTCGCGGTCTTGATCGGCATTGGTCTGGTCATTTTCTTTCACGAGTTGGGACACTTCACCGTCGCCAAATGGTGCGATGTCTTCGTCGAGCGGTTCAGCATCGGTTTCGGGCCAATCCTTTGGAGCCGCAAATACGGAGAGACGGAATATGCACTCTCCGCGATCCCATTCGGTGGATACGTCAAAATGCTTGGCCAGGACGACATGGATCCCAGCCAATTGACCAGCGAGGAGATTGCCAGGGATCCGCGCTCCTACTCGGCCAAGAGCGTCGGCCAGCGGATGGCGATCATCTCTGCCGGCGTGACGATGAACGTCATCACGGCCGTGATGTTTTACGCGATCGCATTTGGTCACGGCATTGAGATGCCGCCGCCGGTGATCGGCTCGCTGCAGCCTGGTTTTCCCGCGTGGGAAGCGGGGCTTCAATCCGGCGACCGCATTTTGAGCATTGGCGGACGCACGACGACAACCTTTGAAGACATTCAAAGGGCCATCGCCTTCACGTCCGGCCCGATCGAAGTGAAGGGCGTGCATGCCGACGGAACTCCGTTCGAGATTCAAATGACGCCCAGCATCTTCGCGGGGCGACGCATGATCGGCGTGGCGCCGAGTCAAGGATTGGAACTCATCAAGCCGCGCGATTCTGCCGAGCCCGTTGCCGACCCCGGCTCTCCCGCGGCCGAGGCGAAACCCGGCTTCGAGCCGGGCGACCGCATCGTCGGGCTGGACAAGCAGTCGATTTCAAATTTCACAGAACTTCAACGTTTGCTCGCGGCCGATCGCAGTAAGCCGGTAGAGTTCCTGGTGCACCGCGAAAACGGGCCTGAAAAGCCGGTCGCGATCCGCGTTGAGCCGCAGCGGTACCGCCAACTCGGCCTGACGATGGACATCGGCAAGATCACAGCGCTCATCGATGACTCTCCGGCACAACGCAACGGCATTTTGGTGGGTGATAAGATCCTGCGGGTCAACAATCGCTCCGTGGGCACCGACATTGATCCGCTCCGACTTCCCGATGAGCTGGCATCCCTGGCCGGTCGCGAGGTGACGGTCGACGTGCAGCGCGACGTGAAGGGGGCCGATTCCAAGAACATTCCGATCCGCTTGATCCCGTCGAACAATCCCGGATGGGTGGAGCGCGTGCCCGCGCAGGACGACATTCCGCTCGCGGCCCCCGCCATCGGCGTCGCTTACAACGTGATTCCGGCCGTTTTGAATGTTGCGCCCAATGGTCCTGCCGACAAGGCCGGCATCAAAAAGGGCGAGATGGTGAAAAAGGTCGAGCTTGTCCTGCCGAAAGGGACGGCTTCTGACCTGTTCGGCAAGAATACGATCGTTGTCGACTTCGCCGACTCAAAGACCAAATCGGCCAATTGGGCCTATGTCGGCTTCTTGATGCAACTCGCAACGGATCGGCAGATCGTATTGACCCTTTCAGACGTCTCTCATCCCGTGCCCATCACGCCGGTGGTTGACACGAAGGACAATTGGTTTGTGCCCGGGCTTCGCGGCCTTCGTGTTTACCCGCAGTTTATGCTGCTCAAATCAAATGGCCTGCTTGATGCCGCCAAGATGGGGCTGACCAACACACGCAATTCAATCATCGACCTTTATCTCACGCTACGAAACCTGCTCACCGGTCAGCTGTCGGTGGAGAACCTGCACGGTCCGCTGGGGATCGCCAGTGTCGCGTATGATTTCGCGCGACAGGGATTGGCCGAAATGTCGCTCTTCTTAGGCATTCTGAGCGCGAATTTGGCGGTCCTCAATTTTCTGCCGATTCCCGTGCTGGACGGCGGCCACATGGTCTTTTTAATCTGGGAGGGAGTCACGCGCAAGCGGCCGAGTGAGCGAGTCCAGATCGCGGCCACCTATTTTGGCATGGCGTTTGTCTTGTGTCTGGCGTTCCTGGTCTTTTATCTCGACTTGTTTGTGCATCATGTGATTGGTTGATCGACCGCGGGTCGACAGCTTGTTCGCTTGTAATCCCGACGTTGGGAGACACGCGATGGCCAAGCCTACGCCACACACGGACCGCGACCACGGACGATATGCGGCCGGCCTGTTTGCCTCGACCGTCGTCATGACGGGCGGCATTGGCCTGTGCCTCGCGCTCACCTTTTTGTTTGCGCCGGACGCGTGGTGGCCGCTGGTGGTGATTATGGGCGGATTCGCCGCGCTCTGCGTGACATTCTGGATCTTGAGCGATACGCCCCTGCGAATAGCCAAAGACACAAATCTTTACGGCGTCCGCAAGGAACAGGCCGACGAATACGTGCAGTCGTTTCGGCCAAGGCATCGTCGCCGGCGACATGCCGAGTTTGGTACGAATAAGCCGCCAAGCGTGGATGGCCTTCGCCAGATCAAGGAAGACTCGAACGTCTGGTATCCGTCTGAGCAACGGGCCGAAGAGTACCGCCGCAACCTCGGCAAGGACTGAGCGACAAATAGACGCGACGGAAGACATTGCGGCGCTTAGTCTCTTCGTGCCACTCGCCGTGCACCTTGCGTGACTTCGCGGAGCCTTGCATAGCGAGATTCTCCCAGAGCCAGGCGCAAGCCCGCACGGCAGCAATAAGAGTAGAACGCGGGCAAGAGCGGCAACGGCGGCCACCAGGCCGCGGCACGTCCGAATTCGCGTAATGCGTCTCTTCGCCGTCTTTCACGCAGCCCGATAAACGACTCGACGAGATGGCTCTGGGCCGCGTACATCCGCACGCCGAGCAGCGAGTAGGCGTAGAAGAGCGGGTGCCCGGGCTTCCACACTTTCCCCAAGGTGCGTTGAACATCCGCGGCGAAGTTATCCCAGCCGTGGCTTGTCTTGGCGTCCGGATGAACGCGCATCCGCGTCGTCAGCAGATCGATGTCGTAAAACTCGAATCGCTGGGACGCACGCAGATAGAAATCATAGTCCATGGCATAGTGCAGCCGGATGTCGATCGGGCCGATCTCGTCGAAGAGGGCTTTCCGGTAAAACGTTGAGGGATGGTTGAGCCAATACCAGCGGAACCAGAAATGCCGCAGCCAAAACCGGCTCGATTTCGCCGGCAAATACTCCAGCTGGTTCCCAGCCGCGTCGACGCGGACAAGGTGCCCGTTCACCAGAAAGGCGTTCGGGTGATCCCGAAAGAATCGGACGACCTGGGCAATTGCTCCGGGCTCGTAGGTGTCGTCGGCGTTCAGCCATCCGATGAGCGGCGCTCGGGCCATCGCGAGCCCTTTGTTGAACGCGTCCGACTGTCCCTGGTCCGGTTCGGAAATCCAGCGCACGTGCGGATATTCACGGAGGATGACGACAGTGCCGTCCTTCGAGGCCGCGTCGACCACGATGTGCTCGACCCGCACTCCGTCCTGCCGGCGGACGCTTTCAATCGCGTCTCGCAAATGTTGGACGGCGTTGTAGCAGGGGGTGATGATCGAGATCTCTGGCGGCTCGCCGCCGGGATCTTCGCTTGCGTCGCTAGCCATAGATTGTCAGATCATTCTAGCAGCACCTTCCAGCCGATATTCGCTTGGTTTGTCGAAGAACGCCGGCCCGCACGCTATGATGGGGATCTACTCTCTGCCTTTCTGTTTGTGGGAACCCAACATGACGACCACGCTGGCACCTCCGTCCCGTGCGACAAATACAGACATCGACCGCTCACTGGATGCGCTCTCCAAAGGGCATAACCGCCTGGCCAAAGCATCAGCCGGGGAACTCATCCGGCTGGCCGAGGAGTGTATCGAGGGCACGGTACGCGTCGCCCGCGATTGGGTCGACACGGCCAGCCGTTACAAGGGAGTGGGACCGACTAGCCCGCTGAGAGCCGAAGACATCAGTACCGGTCCCGTGGCGACGGTTCGCCAATTGCGGCTGGTAATTCTGAGCCTCCAAGAGGTCTCCACGTTGGGCCAACCGCGTCTTCCGGGTCGACCGAAAGTCGGACAGGACGGACGGCTGCGGGTTCCCGTCTTTCCCGCGAAAGGCATGTTTGACCCCATCACATTCCAAGGCTTTAAGGTTGATGCCTGGATGAAGCCGGGCATCACGGCGGAATCGTTGAAATTCTGTCCTGATGGCGTGCCGGGTCGCTGGAAGCCGAACAATCCGCGAATCTGCCTGGTGCTTGGCGCGGGCAACGTGTCCTCGATCCCGACGACCGACACGTTCACCAAACTTTTCCAGGAGGGACGAACGGTCCTCTTGAAAATGAACCCAGTGAACGAATCGCTAGGGCCGATTTTCGAGCGAGCCTATAAAGCGCTGATCGACGCAGGCTTTTTGCGGATTATTTACGGCGGCGCCGAGGTCGGGGCAGCGGCCGTCGCGCACG
>CAYWOV010000402.1:0-4435 GCA_964459965.1 uncultured Planctomycetaceae bacterium
AATCGGATTCTGAGTCGCCAGCACAAAGAACGGATCGGGCAGCTTGTGCCGTTTGCCGCCGGCCGTCACCTGGTGTTCCTGCATGGCTTCCAACAGGGCGGCCTGCGTCTTGGGCGGCGTGCGATTGATTTCGTCCGCCAGCACGACATTCGCGAAGACGGGCCCGCCGATAAAGCGGAACTCGCGCGTGCCGGTCGTGCGGTCCTCCTGAATTACGTCGGTCCCCGTGATGTCGGCCGGCATCAGGTCGGGAGTGAACTGGATGCGGTTGAAGGTCAGGTTGAGCGTGTCGGCCAGCGTCCGCACCATCAGGGTTTTCGCCAACCCGGGAACGCCTTGCAGCAAACAATGCCCGCCGGCCAGCATGCCGATTAAGAGTTCCTCGATCACCTTCTGCTGCCCGACGATGACTTTGCCCAGTTCGCCGGTGATTTTTCGATAGGCCTGGTTGAGCCGTTCGACCGCATCATGATCGGACGGCGCCATGGCCGCTGCGGATTCGTCGTGCACTGTTGTCCTCTATGGCGAGCGGAGTGGAGGGTACGAATTTCATTATCCGCACCGCCGCCACGCCCGCCAAGGTGGCGAGGATCGTGCGGAGTTCGGCGCAGGGTCTTAAATAATCGAGGCCATCAGCTCTGCTTAGCTTTGGCCGGCCCCGTACCGGCTCAGGAGCGACTGCGGCACGCCGATGTCGACGACGTGGATTTCACCGGTGAACTGGTCGGCTCCCGGTGCGTCGAAACCGAGTTTCCGGGAGACGAATGTCGCCGTGTGCTTCGCCCGCACGCAGACTCCAAGCGGCTGACCTGTGTCGCAGTCGAGGCCGGAGGGCAAATCGACGGCCAGCACGGGGACGCCTGAGTCGTTGATGTGGTGAATCACGGTCGCCGTCGGTTCGCGGACGGTGCCCTGCATGCCGGTCCCCAACAGGGCGTCGACGATCCAGGCAGACTGGCGGATGTCGGCGGCCCACGTGTCGAGCTTGGTCGCCGTGTGATACTCGAAAACCGGTGTGGCGGCCGCTTTAAGGATGTGGAAGTTGGTTGCCGCGTCCCCCTCGAGTTTCAGCGAGTCGGCAAACAGCAGCACGCGGACGTCGTAGCCGTGGTTTTCGAGGTGGCGGGCGATGACGAAACCGTCACCGCCGTTATTGCCTCGCCCCGCACAAACAACGACTCGCCCGCCGATGCCCAGCTTGATCAGCAGCTCGGCCGCCCCACGGCCGGCATTTTCCATCAAGAGGATCCCGGGCATGCCCAGTTCGTCGATGGCTTGCCGATCGACATTCCGGACTTCATCGCGGCTGAGGGGACGGAGCGTCATGGCCGTTAGCATAAGGTGTCCATCAATGAGGGTTCAAATAGCCGGCTCGCAGCAGTTTCCGGACCGGCGCTCCGATCTTTGCCTTTTGTAACCTCGGAAGTCTCGTGGCCGCCGGTGTTTGTTTGGAGCGAAATCTGCTAGGATTTCGCGACGGACCGGCATCGAGTGCGGGGAGGGATGGCGGGTGCTGGATCAATATGCTGATCGTTGGGCGCTGATCACCGGCGCTTCGTCAGGCATCGGTGCGGAGTTCGCCCGGCGCCTGGCGGCTCTCGGCATGCACCTGGTGATCGTCGCGCGCCGGACCGAGCGGCTGAGTGAGTTGGCGGCCGAACTGTACGCCCGTCATCACACGCGGTGCGAAATCATCGCCAGCGACTTGTCCGACCCGCGCGAGGCGGCAGCGGTCTTCGACCACGTGGCGCAAAAGGGCATCACGATCGAACTCCTGGTAAACAACGCGGGTTTTGCCGTCGTCTCAGAGGTCGAAAAGACCGACCTCGACCGCATCCTGCAAATGCTGCGGCTGAACGTGTTGACGGTTACCGAACTGACCTACCGCTTTCTGCCGGGAATGCTCGAACGCAAGCACGGGGCGATTATCAACGTCTCGTCGGTGGCCGGGTTTCAGCCCGTGGCCTATATGTCGGCCTACTCCGCCAGCAAGGGTTTCATCCTGCAGTTTACCGAAGCCCTCTGGGCCGAGGCGTATGACCAGGGCGTCACATTGATGGCTCTCTGCCCGGGCACAACCAAAACAGAACTCTTCGAGATCGCCGGCGTGCCCGGCTGGCTGAAGAAGCGCCGCTTGCACTCGGCCGAAAAAGTCGTCCGCGGCGCCTTGCGGGCCATGGAAAAACGCAAACAATACTATATCCCTGGTTGGAGAAACTACCTGGTGACGACGCTCGTGCGGATCGGGTCGCGGCGGCGCGTCGTCAAAGAATCGATGAAATACTTCCGGCCGGGACATCCCTCCACCAGCCCACCTCGCGAAGTCGCCCACACGGCGACCGACACGCAATCCCGCTAGAATTCCCGTTGAGGTTTCACCATGAAGTTGAAAGGCAAAAACGCCCTGGTCACCGGTGCGTCCCGCGGCATCGGCCGAGCTTGTGCGATCGAACTGGCTCGCCAAGGTGCGAACGTGGGGCTTAATTTCCGCTCGCATCCGGAAGAGGCCGAGGAAGTCGCCAAGGAAGTGAAGGCGGCCGGCGGCAAGGCGCTCCTCTTGCAGGCCGACGTGGCCGATCTCAAATCGGTCGAAGCCATGGTGGCCAAAATGGCGACCGATTTGGGCAGCGTGGATCTCTTCGTCTCGAACGCCGCCTACAGCGACCGCCAACTGATGCTCGAGGCCGACATGGCCGGCTTCCGCCGCACGATCGACGTTTCGATGTGGGGGGCGTTTCACGGCCTCCGCGCGTCGGCCCAGCAGATGGTGAAGCAGGGGCGGGGCGGATCGATCGTGATCGTCAGCTCGCCGCACGCCGTTTTGGCGATCCCCACCGCGATGGCCTACAACATGTCGAAAGCGGCCATCGACCACATGGCCCGCACGGCGGCCATCGAGTTGGTCCAATACAAAATCCGCGTCAACATCGTTCATCCCGGCTGGATCGACACGCCGGGCGAGCGAAAATTCTTCACGGAAGAGCAGATGGCCGTCGGCGGCTCGAAGCTGCCGTGGGGCCGGCTGGGCCGTCCCGACGAAATCTCCAAGGGCATTGCCTTCATCTTGAGCGACGACGCGGAATATATGACGGGCAGCACCGTGGCCATCGACGGCGGCGTCAGCCTGCCGTGGTGGTCCAACAGGGCCGAGGGACAGATTTAAACGTAGGGCAAGCTGCCAGCTTGCCATTAAAGAAGTCCGTTCGCATTCGAAATGGCAAGCTGGCAGCTTGCCCTACGCACAATCCGCCCGCCGATTCTTCGCATGTCGTTGAGCAACCTGCCACTCAGTTATTGCACGAACGTCCATCCCGGCCGCACGCTTGCCGAAATCGAGCAGGGGCTCGACCACTATACGGTGAAGATGGCGGCCGGATACGGGGCACCGCTGGCCGCCGGACTGTGGTTGGCCGCGCCCGTGGTCAAAGAATTGCTCGCCGTCGATCCCGAGTGTCGCCGTTTCGCCGAGGGACTGGCCCGGCGGGGACTGACGTGCCACACGCTCAACGCGTTTCCCTACGGCGACTTTCACAGTCCCCGCGTGAAGGAACAAGTCTACAAGCCAAGCTGGGCCGAGCGGCAGCGGCTCGAATTCACCGTGTCGGCCGCACGAGTCCTCGCGCGGATTTTGCCGCCGAACGTCGAGGGAAGCATTTCCACGTCGCCATTGGGCTTTCCCGGCATCGATTCGTTTCCGGAGTTCTTCGGGCACTGCGAGGACAACCTGATTGCGACGGCCGTCCTCCTGCAACGCATCGAGGAAGAAACGGGCCGCACGATTCGCCTGGCCGTCGAGCCTGAGCCCTGTTGTTGGCTCGACGAAACGCCGAGTGCCATCGATTTTTTCACCAACCGGCTCTGGCCCAAGGCGGCTGAACAAGATTGTCTCGCCGCCGTCAAGAAGCACGTGGGCCTTTGCCTCGACGTGTGCCACCAGGCGGTCGCCTTTGAGGAGATGCGGCAATCGGTCGCCGTGATCGACGCGGCCGGGATCCGCATCAATAAGATCCACATCACTTGTGCGATCGAGCTGGAGCATCCGGCGGCGAACGCAAAAGGACGCCGGGCGCTGGCCCACTATGTCGAGCCGCGCTATCTTCATCAGACGAAGGCGTATCTCTCTGATGGCACGATCTTGACGGCTCTTGACCTCGACCAGGCACTCGCCGAAAAGCCCCAAATCGCGTTCGTCGCCAACCCCAGCAACATGCACGTTCCCGCCGCGTTGGCTTGCGTCGAAGCCGGCAAGGACGTGTTCGTCGAAAAGCCGCTGACGCTCGCGAACGAAGAATCGAAACAGCTCGCGGAACTCGCGGACAAGACCAAAAGAATTTTGCAGGTCGGGCATATTTTGCGCTTTGATCCGGCGACGCTCTGGCTGCGCGACGCGGTGCAGAACGGCGAGTTTGGCAAAGTGAATATGATTCGCGGTCAT
>CAYWOV010000403.1:0-4435 GCA_964459965.1 uncultured Planctomycetaceae bacterium
AGGTGACAGGAGAACCAAGCAAGGGTATGCCTGCCTCGAGCGAGCTCAAGATCACGGTCGCACAGAAGTAGTTGCGGCGGACGGCGTGAAGCGGGATGCCTCCCTTCTCGGGAAGCCCTGTTTCACGCCAGCAGGCGACCAGATCCCCCCCGATCGAACTCGCGCGGCGCGTGATGATCTGGCCGGTCGACCAACGGGCATTCAGGCATGCTTCACAAGGTGGAGGGTACAAGCCGTGAGCGATTCTCGAATCAAAGCGACCGTTCGTTGCGAATGGCCTGAAATTGGCTGCGTTCGATACAACGTCGGATTAAACGATGAACCACTCGCGGGCCAGACAATCGATCTTCAGTTGCGGAAGGATGGCGATGGCCAGTTTCCGCCATATCGGGAATTCAAAATTCTCAAGGTCGTTCCTCTTAATTCGCCACCAGATTCAACAACCGGCCACCTTCCTTTCGGATTTATTCAGGAGAAAATCGAGATGCATCTTGAGCCAGTCGATTGAGCGCCCGGCTGCGGCTATCGCGATTCCGTTTACGTCCGATCCGGATTCCAGCGAGTGCTGTCAGCTTTCGCTGCCCGAAGAGGCGATTCCGCGGAAACGTATGGAATCCGGCACGCAGAACGCGTGCCGAAAAACGTGTGACTTTCCGGGGCGTGCTGGAGCGTCATTTATTGGTCCTTTGATGGCGTGTCCGCGAAAAGGTTTGAGACTACGGGAAAGCGGCGGGTGAGACGACCAAATTCGCCTGTCGCAACGGAGAGTGCGCCGCTCGCACCTCGGCGTCGCTCTGACACGATCAGGTCAACCGCGGCTTTGAGTTCGTCCGTCCGCGTTGAACCCCAAAGACCCAGGCCAGCTAACTTTCACCGCCGCATCACGTACCACCAAGGCCGTTGAATATCTGCACGGTTGGGCATGAGACGGTCCGACGGCAAACGCCGGTCGGCCTCGAGGCCGAAGCGGACATTACGAAGTACACACGGTCTCGGCCGGTTCAGCGCTCGGCAGACTGACTAGCGTGAACCAAAATTCGGAGACCGATTTCACGACGTGACGAAACTGCTCGAGGTCGACCGGTTTCGACACGTAGCAATTCGCGTGCAGATCGTAGGTGCGGATCACGTCCTCCTCGGCCTTGGACGAAGTCATGATGACGACGGGGATTCGTCGCAGTGACGGGTCCTGCTTGATTTCGGCGAGTACCTCAACGCCGCTCTTTTTCGGCAGGTTCAAGTCGAGCAAAATGACGTCGGGCCGCGCTGCGTCGGCGTGTCCGCCGCCTCTTCCCAAGATTCTCAGGGCCTCGTCGCCGTCGGTCGCAACGGTCAGACGGAGGGACAATTTGCACCGCCGCAACGCCGCCTTGGTCAGGTCGACGTCTCCGGGATTGTCTTCGACCAGCAGAATCTCAAGCGTTCGCAAATCTTTTTGGTCACTCATACGAGCACGGCCTCTCTCTCTTGGGGTTGTGGCGCCCCCTCCGCGGGGAGCGTGAAATAAAACGTGCTGCCGCGGCCCAGTTCGGACTCGACCCAGATGCGGCCTCCGTACTGTTCGACGACCTTGCGGCAGATTGAAAGGCCGATGCCGGTTCCTTCGTACTTGCCGCGGCCGTGCAGCCGCTGGAACAGCTCAAATACCCGCTCGCGATACTCGGGATCGATGCCGATGCCGTTGTCTTCGACGCAGATCACCCATTCGTCGTCCTGACGCCGCCCGGAGACGCCGACAACCGGGGGAGTGTCTCCGTGAAACTTGATGGCGTTCGCGATCAGGTTTTGGATGAGCTGGGACAGCAGGGTCGCATTGCCGCGGACGATCGGCAGTTTGCCGATCTTGACGACCGCGCTAGTCGCGAGCATCGATGCTTCGAGGTTGGAGACGGCGATTTCTGCCATTTTGTTCAGGTCGACGGTCTGGATGCGGCCGCCGGTCCGTCCGACCTGCGAAAAGTTGAGCAGGTCGTCGATCAGGGCCTGCATCCGTTTGGCGCCGTCGACCGCGTATTTGATGTACTTGTCCCCTTCGCTGCCGAGTTTGCCCGCAAATTCTTCATTGAGGAGAGTCGTGTAACTGGCGACCATCCGAAGTGGCTCTTTTAAGTCGTGCGATGCGACGTACGCGAACTGTTCCAATTCGCGGTTGCTGCGCTTGAGCAACTCGGCTTGGGCGGTGAGCGCCGCCTGGGCCCGTTTCTGCTCGGTGATGTCGTGGAAGACAACGACTCCGCCGTGAAATCTTCCGACCTCGTCCGCAATCGGCCGGCCCGTTGCGTTGAGAAATCGGGAATCCGTCGCATCGGCACGTCCGGCCACCATCTCGACGTTGTCGCACGCCTCCCCGCGAAGCGCCCGCACCAGCGGCAGATCCTCTGCGGAAAACGGCGTGACCGCATCAGGAAGGAACAAGGCGAAACGGGACGACCAATCGCGTGGAGCGACGTTGTCGAGGCCGGCGCCCAACAATTGGCGCGCCATGGGGTTGAAGAGTTGAAAACGACCCTGCGAGTCGGCGACGGCAACTCCCTCGCCCATACTGGACAGCACCGTCTCGAGCACCGCTCGCTGCCGCCGCACCTCGGCTTCGGCACGAGCGCGGGCGGCCAGATCGCGGAGGATGAGCCAGATGGAAAGTGCCATGAGAACAACGGCCAGCGGGCTGAAGACCGAGGCAACCCATACGAGCCGTCGAGACGCCGTTTCGGCCTCTTTCACCGACTGGTCGAGACGCCGCTCTTCATCCTGTTGTAAGTTTTTCGTGATCTCGCGGACTTCATCCATGATTTGTTTGCCTGCACCGGTCTGAATGACCTTCAAGGCCTCGTCAAAGCCGTGCTTGGGATCGTTCCGCCTGAGATCGATCGTGTGCTCAAGTTCGGCGATCTTACGGTGCACAAGTATGTCGAGCTTTGTCAGTCGCTCTTCGTTCAATGCATTCCCGGCAACGAGGCGACGCAACTCGTCCAGTTGCGGTCCGATTGCAGCTTTGGCAGCCAGAAATGGCTCCTCGTACCGAGCGTTTGCGGTCAACACGTAACCCCGCTGTCCCGTCTCCAGATCCTGGATCTCCGACAGGAATGTCGCCAGTCGCTCGAGAACATGCTGTCTGTGGCGGCACGAATCGGACAAGCGGATGTATTGCCGCGGTGTCTGGAAGCTGACCCAGCCCATCGCAAGAAGGGGCAGCATGGCGACGACGAATCCTGCGACGACTTTCTGGCCCGTCGTCATCCCGAACCAATTCGCGATCCGCGGTTCAATCACCTTTGCCGGGTTTTCCATCACCTACATCCTCAACGACGGAAAGAATTCGCACATTGGAATCCCACGCAATCGCGTCAGGCACTCCAAGCATACGCCCGAACGTCGGCCTATCTGTAAAGAAACAACTTACCGGCGTGTCGAGAAGGCTTTCGCAGGGTGTCTTAACGGCAATACCTCTGCATTCGCACGGATTGCGTGTGATGCGTTGGATGAGCAGCCCTTGACTATCGACTCGCGCCGCCAAGCGATCCTGCGTTGCTAACCGAATTCAAGCGACGATGCTAACCTATTGCTTCCTGACGAGAGCGCAGGGAAGACTACTTTTGTCAGAGAGCGCCGCTAGCCCGTTAAACACCGAATCGGCGCCGTTCCGCTTCGATCTCGTTGTAACGCACCGTCATCTCTCGACCTCCTGCGTGGGATTCGCTATCGGCACTGACCCTTCAAACCTCGAATCGTAGTTTGCGACGGTCTGCAAGCCAGCGGCCCGCAGACGGAACGTCGCGGCTGTCATGATTTCGCGATCGTCATCCACCGACAGCACGGTGCGCTGGTCAGACTGAAGCGGTCTCCGCGGGCTCGAACGCGGAAGACAGCCGGTTCACGAGTTCGTCTCGATCTTTGCCCACGCGCCACGCGCCCAGGAACTTCAAGCGGATTTCCGGAATTGGCTGCCCGAGCCGATTGCGATTCGCCTCACCGATCTTCTTTTCGACGCGCCCGCGGAACTCGGCGACCTCGACCTCATTCACCGGCAAGACGACGATCCACCGCGCCGGCCCGCTGCGAAACAATAAATCAGTGGAGCGGAGCAAGTGGTTCAGAAACATATAGACATCGTCGGCCAGAGTCGCGCTTGTTGATTCCTCCACGTCCGCACGGAGCAACACAAGCTGAGACGAACCGTTGCGGCGGCGTTCGATCCACTTCAAGTACCGCCGCAGCACCTCGCGCGGCTCGGCCGGCGGCAGCGTAAAGAAGAACGTACTGCCGTGGCCAACGTGGCTTTCCACCGTAATGTCGCCCAGGTTCAAATCGACCAATTGCTTGGCGATGCTGAGCCCCAAACCGAAACCCTTGGTGCTGGAGCGAACCGACTCGCCCAGTTGCTTGAACCGGCGAAAGATCGCTTCCAGGTTCTCGGGGCCGATGCCGTTTCCGTTGT
>CAYWOV010000404.1:0-4434 GCA_964459965.1 uncultured Planctomycetaceae bacterium
CCAGCGGATTGGAATGGTCGCCGTTGCCAGCGGGCAGACGCGGAAGCTCTCGCCCCCCCATCTTTATGTCTACGAGTACGCCTGGTCCCGCGATAGTCAAAACCTCGCGGCGATCGCCGCCCGACCTCCGGGCGACGACAACTGGTACGTCGCACAGCTCTATACGCTCGCGCCGCAATCCGGAGCCATGCAATCGATTCTGAAGACGTCGATGCAGGTTGCCGAGCCAAGTTGGTCGCCTGATGGCAAATCGATTGCCTTCATCGGAGGATTGATGAGCGATGAAGGGCTGACGGGCGGAGACATTTTCTCTGTATCGGCGACGGGCGGCACGCCGAGAAATCTGACTCCCTCGCTTCCGGCCTCCGCAGCGTGGCAGACATGGCTTCCGTCAGGCCGAATCCTCTTCACCGAACAAATCGACGGTGGCAGCGGTATTTGTGCTCTCGATCCGGCGAGCGGCCGCGTCGAGACCCTCTGGACCGGCGGAGAATCCATCGCGGCCCAGTCCCGCAACAACATTTCGATTGCCGGCGACGAGCAGACCACTGCGTTGGTCCGGCAAACATTCGAGCGTCCGCCTGAGGTTTGGACCGGTCCAATCGGATCATGGCGACCGCTGACGCATGCCAACGCGCAGGTCACTCCGCAATGGGGCAAAGCGCAGAGTCTGCACTGGAAAAGCGATCCCTTCACTATTCAGGGCTGGCTGCTTTATCCGAAGGACTACCACGAGAATCGCCGATACCCGATGGTGGTGATGCCTCACGGCGGGCCCGCCTGGCAATACCAACCGACCTTCGGATCGACGCGGTTCTTCCATCCGACCGCCTTCTCACGCCGCGGTTACTTCGTGTTTCTGCCAAACCCGCGCGGCAGCTACGGGCAGGGAGAGCAGTTTACTCGCGGCAATGTCAAGGACTTCGGTTACGGCGATTTGCGAGACGTGCTCTCTGGTGTCGACGAAGTCCTGAAGACCTACCCAGTGGATCAGAGTCGCCTTGGCGTCACGGGGTGGAGCTACGGCGGCTACATGACGATGTGGACTGTCACGCAAACCACTCGTTTTCGTGCGGCCGTTGCCGGCGCGGGTATCGCGAACTGGCAAAGTTACTACGGCGAAAACGGCATCGACCAATGGATGATCCCGTATTTCGGCGCCTCGGTGTACGACGACCCCGCGGTTTATGCGAAAAGTTCACCGATCAACTTCATCAAGCAGGTCAAGACGCCGACGTTGATCGTGGTCGGTGAATACGACCAGGAATGCCCGGCCCCTCAATCCTACGAATTCTGGCACGGATTGAAGACGTGCGGCGTCCCGACCGAGCTAGTCGTCTATGCCAAAGAGGGCCACTTCATCAGCAAGCCCGAACACGAGCGCGATATCATGAATCGCATCATGGATTGGTTTGACAAGCATCTTGGCAACTGACGACGTCCTCGCCGCCTGTCGAAGGCGCCATCGCTACGCGACAGACATGCCGCAGTCGCCGCTCAGCGGCTGCTCACGGGCAGCGTCAAGACCGGGCCGCCCTTCTTCGTTCCGATGAGATTGATCCGCGTCATCGTCAAGAGCAGCGAAAACGTCGCCTTGGTGTCGGAGTCGCGGTCGTCGATGTAGAACCAGTAATCGCGAAATTTCACAGCGACCGACGCACATTCGGGCCGGCGGAATTGTTTCACGGAATGGACCGTGAAAAGTCCGCTAAACAGCTCCTGCCAATCGAACGGATGTCCTTCCGCAAAGACGGGAGCCGTCGCCACGCCGCATGCGTAATGCTCTTGCGGGACCATGACGCCATGCGACAGATAATACGACGCTTGAATCGCCGATCGCGGGAAGAGATTGAGGGACGTGGAATCTCGCTGCGCGCCAGCCTCGCCGGGCAGGTTTTCCTTGCTGCCGACGGTCACTTCGTAGCGAGTCTGGCCCGGTCGCAGGTGCAGCAACGCGGCAAGTTCAGTCAGCTCCGGCCGCGAGAGCGCTTCGGGCCGGATGTGCATACTCAGTTTTCGTTCACGTTTGACGAGCGCCCAAGTCTTATCCGACTGCTGCTGATACTCGAACCCATTCTTGGCTGCTTCGACAAGCGCCGAGGCAGAGACACTCCCTTCGCTGAGATGACTCCCGTATTCGGTGATCTTCTCCTCGCGTACGAACTGCAGGTCGCCGAGGTCTTTCAGTTGCTCCAGGATATCGGCGGCCCGTTTGAATTCGCGAAATTCGGGAATGATCCCGCGCGGCGGCCCACTCGCAGTTGGTGCATTCGGGACGTGGTTCATCGAGTCGACGAAGAGTTGAAAGACGGTCGAGAGCGGATAACTCGTCTCGGCAAGAAACACGATTCCGTCGAGCGTCGCGGGAGTGAACAGGCCGCGAATCGTCTCGGGGTCATCGAGCGGGGTCAGGCTGATGGTGGGGCGATTCGCCGCGCTCGCCATGAAATCAGGCAGAATTCGCGTGAACGTCTCGAATACCGCTCCCGCGGGATTGGGAGTCCCGAAGAAGGGCCTCGCTTCGGCAGTTCCACTCAGCTCGTACTGTGCGGCAATTGAAGCCACGTCGAGTCGTGTCGGATTATCGTTGTAGCGCAACCGGACGACATTGAGCAGCAACTGCTCTTCGCTAACACGCGTGACGGCCTCGTTGTAGGGGCCGACCGTCGACTCGATCATTCGCGCGCCAAACGAACAGCCGTTCGTCACGAAAAGCGTCAGAAGTCCCAGCCAAAGAAATCTTTGAACGTCAACCGCGCGACGAGCAAGCAAAACGCCCCTGCTCGGCACAGAGCGAGTACCGGCTTTGTCGGGATCGCCGTTGACTCCCATGCACGTGTTTGGTGACCTCGCAACAATCCGGCTGGATGAAAGCCACGCGATTGATCGGCTGAAAAAAGCCTGCCCCACATCCACATCTATCGGTTGGCGACCGGGGCAATATGCAGTGAGATTGCCGGTTTTGCGGGTCGTTTTAGACCTTGGTCCAACGCGCGGTGGTCAATTTCTTCGCGCCCGAACGATGAAAGTGGGTATTTCCCTAGAGAACGCTTTCTGGCCTACGATTACCTCTAACTGCCCAGGACTGCCGAATGATCCCGTCCATGCCTCAGAAATTGATAGCAACGAGCGAGATCGCATTTGGCGACCGATGCCGAACGCTCTGGGCGAGGACTTTCCGACTGCCGGATCGAGCCGGCGATCCGCCTGCTGCCGCCGGGGCTCTGAATCCGGCCTCAGGCCTCGACAACTGCATCCCAACCCGGAGGGAACCAGCGCCGGCCATCCCCGCGCGCAGTGAAGCAACTTACTGGTCGGGCAAGCGCGCGGTGGCGCCGCTAAGGCAGCGGAGTCAGTGCGACGCCCCACAATTGGCGACCGCTTCGAGTATTTTGCGCCTGGACCGAATACTGCACTCGATCGGCTCCATCGCTTTGCTCGACCAAAGCCTGGCGGCCGACGGAGACGCAGATCTCGTCGCCGCGCGTATAGAGCTTGGCCGGGAGTTGCGCGCGCTCAAAATACTCAAGCAACTCTTGGGGCTCCTCTGGAATAATCAGGATTTGACGTATTCCTCGCTCCGCGACCCGCGCCGCGAAGCTGTAGACCTCTTCCATCGAGCTCGTTCCTTGGTCTGGAAAATCCCCGGGCTCAATCAACTCGGCCGATGTGCCGTTGAACCGGCCGCGGTGTCACAACAGTCCTCTGTGATTGATTCGGTTTCTCTACCCTGATCGTACCCTCGCGGACGAGTGATTGCCATGCGTTTCACGAACTGGACGCGTCTCATGGGTGCCGAGAACGAAAGCAAACCCCCGATAAACGAGAACCCCATGGGACGCCGCGATCGCCGCACGTGCCATCGGCAGGAAGCGGCAGTGCGACTGCGCACTGATAAACTCTCTGACGGGTTAAGTAAATGCCGGTTCGTTCGGTGGCCGCGCGAAGACGACCGATCTCGAGATCGTCAGGAATTCGCGCGGCTTCGAAACACCACTGCCGAACGACGTGCCGGCGCGACAAAGTCCCGGCAAACGCCGGAGACTGACCGTGCGCGATCAGCTGACGCGTAGGGTTCGATAGGACTCACGAATAGTCCACTCGCAACGCGCTCCGCCGATCGCAGCAATTGGACCGACGGCATTCGCGACACCAAATAAATTCCAGCGATCGCTCGTCAATTTTGCGCACTCTTCGAGATGGCGGCAGAAAGCAATTCTGCTACAACGTCAGAATGACCGCGTCGGAGAGTTGAACTGTGTCGCCCGAACACTTGCATCATCTCATGGAGACGGCCCGCCGACTGCTCCACGATTACGGCTATGCCGGTCTGTTTGCGCTGATCTTTGTAGAGAATTTTGGCTTTCCGGTGCCGGGGGAAACCGTTTTCATTGCGGCGATCCTTGCCGCGGCGCACGGCGAAATGCGGATCGT
>CAYWOV010000405.1:0-4417 GCA_964459965.1 uncultured Planctomycetaceae bacterium
ATGAGGCTCCGCGCATTTGCGGCGCATGATTGCCGCCAGGCCCGCCAGCGGTATTTGAAGACGTGCCACGCCAGAAGTCAACCGAAGCGCGACAGGATCCCGATCGACGATTGGCCGTGGAGCGAAGTTGCCCTACCAGTCCTCCCAGTCCGACTCGTCGCTTCTGATGCTCTTCGCGCGACCCAGCGTCATGGACCGTTTGCCCCACGCGTTTGAGAAATTCCGAGTAATTGACGGAACTTCAATTCGCCGTTGGACGGCAGCCGATCGGCGGATACAAATCAGTCAAGGGAGCACGGCGGTGATTATCGTTCTCATGGGAGTCTCGGGATCAGGCAAATCGACGGTGGGCAAGATCCTGGCCCGGCAACTGGGGTGGACCTTCGTCGAAGCCGACGATTTCCACCCCGCCGCGAACGTGGAAAAGATGCACCGCGGCATTCCGCTCGATGACAGCGATCGCCTCCCCTGGCTCGAAGCGATCCGCCACCGGTTGATGGAGGCCAAACAACGCGGGGAAAACGTCGTGCTGGCCTGTTCCGCGCTAAAACACGCCTATCAGCATTATCTGGCCGAGTGCGCCCCGGAATCCGTCCGGTACGCGTGCCTGGTCGGCTCGGAGGAGGAGATCCGGCAGCGGTTGGCGCAGCGTAAAGGACACTTCATGAACCCGAATTTACTTCACAGCCAATTCGAGGCCCTGGAGGCTCCCGACGGAGCCCTCCAGGTCGAAATCAGCGCTCCGCCAGAGGCGATCGCTAGCGAAATCCGGGTGAAACTCGGCCTCTAAAGGCCTCCACCATAGGCCGGCAAATCGTCGGGCAAGCCGCTCGGCCGGCCGTCGTCGACTGCCGGCCGCGCGTAGGGACGGCTGGAAAGTTGCCCTACGTCTGTTTGCGACCCATACGCTATACTCCGCCAGAATTACACTCCTCCTGAATTCCCGTTATTTTTCTCGCAGAACGGTGGCAGCTCTCAGCCTGCCGTTCCCAGAGTTCCGGTCCGAGAGTTCGCCCTTATGCTCGACCTGAAGTCCCTGCTTGCAGAAGAGCATGATCATTTGCTGGGCTTGTCCGCGGAGCACATCAACCCGTCGCTCTGCCGGGTCTTGAGCCTCTTGGGCTTCACCAAGCGCTACGCGCGCGGCAAGGGTGCCTACCTTTTCGATGGGGACGGCAACCGCAACCTCGATTGCCTCTCCGGCTTCGGAACGTTCGCCTGCGGACGGAATCATCCGGTGATCCGCGACGCAATCCGGCAAGCCATGGATCTCGACTTGCCCAACCTGGTGGCCATGGGCGTCGCGTCGCTCTCCGGCCTCTTGGCGCGGGAACTGATCAAGATCGCTCCCGGCGATCTGGACATGGTGTTTTTCACCAACAGCGGCACCGAGGGAGTCGAGACGGCGATCAAATACGCCCGCTGCGGCACCGGCAAGTCGCGAATCATCCATTGCGCCCGCTCGTTCCACGGACTCAGCCTGGGTTCTCTTTCGGTCAACGGCAACGACGAATTCAAAGAGGGCTTCGGCCCCATGCTGCAGCCGACGTCCACCGTGCCGTTCAACGATCTCGAAGCCATCGAGCGCGAGCTGTCCCGCGGCGACGTGGCCGGTTTCATCGTCGAGCCGATCCAGGGCAAAGGCGTCTTCGTGCCGGCAGACGATTACCTGCCGGAGGCCGTCGATCTCTGTCACAAATACGGAGCCGTCTTCATCGCCGACGAAGTACAGACCGGCTTCGGCCGCACGGGCCGGATGTTTGCCTGCGAGCATTGGGACGTCGAGCCCGACATCCTGATCACGGCCAAAGCCCTCTCGGGCGGTTACGTTCCGGTCGGAGCCGTGCTCAGCAAACGCTGGCTGCACGACAAGGTCTTCAGCCAGCTCGACCGCTGCTTCGTGCACTCTTCGACTTTCACGGAAAACGATCTGGCGATGGCGGCCGGCCTGGCGACGCTCACGGTCTTGAAAGAGGAAAAACTCGTCGAGAACGCGGCCGCGATGGGCGGGATCTTGATGCAGGGTCTGCACGAACTCGGGCAACAATACGAAATGTTCGGCGAGGTGCGCGGCAAAGGACTGATGGTTGGCGTCCAGTTCCGTCCGCCCAAGAGTCGCTCGCTCAAGATGGGCTGGAACCTGCTGCACAAGCTCGACCCCAGCCTGTTCTGCCAGGCCATGCTGATCCCCCTCATGACGGACCACCACGTCCTGGCCCAAGTCGCCGGCCATCATTTGGATGTGATCAAGTTGCTCCCCTCGCTGGTGATCAACCAGGACGACGTGGCCTACTTGCTGCGCGCACTCGATCAGGTGATGGGCGCCTGCCATCGCTTTCCCGGCCCGGTTTGGGAAGTCGGCAGACGGATTGCCGGAGCCCAATTGCGAATCGGCGCGTAAGCGAGGAGTTGGCGGATGCAGCGCGTGGTCGTCTTTGAGAACCTTTCGCTCGACGGTTACTACGTGGACAGTCTGGGCGAAATGTCGTGGGCTAAGGATGACAACGACGAAGAATTCAACGCGTACTCCTCGGACAACGCCAAAGGAGGCGGCACCCTGCTCTTTGGCAGAGTCACCTACGAGCTGATGGCCAGTTTCTGGCCCACGCCGCAAGCCCGCCAATTTCTTCCGGTCGTCGCGGAACGCATGAACAATGGGCCAAAAATCGTCTTTTCCAGAACGTTGGGCGAGGCGACGTGGAACAATACCACGCTCGTCAAAGGCGACCCAGTGGCTGAGGTCCGTCGCTTGAAGAATGAGACAGGCAACGGAATCGTGATTTTGGGGAGCGGCAGCATCGTCGCACAGCTGGCGCCGCACGGTTTGATCGACTTCTACCAGTTCGTCCTCAATCCCATCGCCCTCGGCGGCGGCCGCACGCTCTTCGACGGCCTCAAAGACCGGCTGAACCTCAAGCTGACCAGCTCCCGAATTTTCCGCAACGGCAAGGTCGTACTTTCCTACGAACCGAAAGCATGATGGTTCGCGGCCGACTTGGACCGCATCCGCTCGCGCTGCTTCACGGTTTGAGTGCGAGCACGCTGTTGTGCAACTTGCCGTTTTGAATCGGATTGCTGGGGTCAGACTTCCAGACCTTGCCGTCGAGCACGAACTTATACTCGTGCCGTCCTTCGGGGAGCTTGAGCGTCGCCGAGTAATAGCCGTCCGGGTCCGGCCCCGTCATCTTGTGCTCGGTGGGCTTCCACTTGTTGAAGCTTCCGGCCAGATAGACCTCCTTGGCGGACGTCGCCGGACGATAGCGGAAGACGACCTCGTATTCTCCCCCGGCCGTTCGCGCGGCGCTCGGCGGGGTGATCGCGCCGACTGAGATCACGCTGTTGTGATCGGCATCGGTCTGCGAGCTGTTGCCGGGGTCGGTCTTCCAATACTTCCCGTCGACGAAGTACTTGTATTCGTTGTAGCCCTCGGGAATCTGCAGCGTGGTGGTGAACCAGCCGTCGCGATCCGGCCCTGCCATTGAATGGTCTGTCCGCTTCCAATCGTTGAACGATCCGGCGAGCGACACGGTCTTCGCATCCTTGGCCGGCCGAAAACGGAAAGCCGCTTCGTACCGATGATCGCCGAGCTGCGTGATCCGCGGCGCCCCCAGCGACAGGTCCTGTTCGGCCGCGACGGAGTAGTACGACCCCACAAACATCTCGTCGGACGTCTGGTCTCCCCAGTGGACCATTTGAGCCGGATCGGGATTGGACAGGTTGTTCTCCGAGTTGTCATAGGCGGCGTCGCACACAAGTCGGGCGCCGGCCGGCAGCAATCTCGGCTCGGCCAGCCAATAGACGTTCTGCCAGTTGAAGTCGTATCGAGGCACGTCGAGCAGGACTTCCTTGCGGCCATCGGGATACACGGCGGTAAACCGGAACGACTTACCCCGCAGATGCATGTGCGGCAGGAAGGCATAAACGACCCGGTCCTCGTCGAAAGACTCCGAGGCGTCGGCACGATAGTTGGCCTCGCCGGGAGGGATCATCAACCGAAAGTTGACGAGCACGCCCATCGTCAGCTCTTTTCGCACTGTCTTCGGGTCGTCAAAGACGAGTGCGATCTCGCTTTGGTCGAATTGTTCGGTGCCGTTGGGCGTGTAATGCATCTGGAACACCAGCTTGGACCCGGCCGGCACGCGGCGGGCGATGCCTTCGGGAGGGATCATCGGGGGCGTGCCTGGAGTGAACTCGGCGACCGTGCGAGTCAGCAAGTCCGCCGGCTCCAGCTCGACCTTATCCGCCGGCATGTAAAACAGCGCCATGTGGTGCACGACGTTGCGGTTGCCCTGTCGGTTTTCCGCGGCGCGAATCCACATGTCGTGCTTGAAGCCCGGATCGACGATGAAGTACTGGTATTCGATGGTCCCTTTGGCGGCCACCTTGAAGGGCTTGGGCATCTTGACGATCAGGTCCG